>DASVYZ010000205.1:0-5161 GCA_036391935.1 Burkholderiaceae bacterium
TGAAAAGTCCATGCCTAGAATAATATTCTAGAATATTATTCTAGGCATGGACTTTTCAAAAGACGAGAGCAACGATCGCAAATCGGCAATATTGGCCGCTGCCTTGGCCGTGTTTACCGACAAGGGTATCGAGGCGGCCACGATAGACGACATCCGCCAGAAGAGCGGCGCTTCGGTCGGGAGCATCTATCACCACTTCGGCGCCAAGGATGGCATTGCCGCCGCCTTGTTCGCCCATACGCTGGACGACTATTGGGGCCGGTTGATGGCGGCGGTCGAAAGTGCGGCCGACGCACGCGCCGCAATCCATGCATTGGTCGGTACGCATATCCACTGGATGGTGGCCAAGCCCGATGCGGCGCGCTTTTTGTTTTCGCGCCGTCAGGCGGTGGGCGCGGCGCATGAGCAGGCGGTGCGCCAGCACACGGCCGAGCATTTCAAGCGCTTGCTGGCCGTGTTCAAGCCCTGGTTCAAGCAAGGCATATTGCGGCCGATGCACTACGAACTGTACGTGGCCATCCTGCTTGGGCCGGCGCAGGAGTTGTCGCGCCATTGGCTGGGCGGGCGCATCACGCTCGATCCACGCGACGCCATCGAGGAATTGAGTGCGGCTGCCTGGCGCAGCCTGGCGGCGGAGGGGGGCAAATGAGTGCGGTCAAAGTGACGATCCATGCGGAAGACGGCTATGCCTTGACGGCAACCCGCCATGATCCGGTGCAGGCCTCGCATGCGGCGGTGGTGATTGCGCCGGGCATGGCGATACGACAGGCGTTTTACGGCGACTTTGCCGCCTGGCTGGCGCGCCAGGGCTTTCGCGCCTGGACGTTCGATTATCGCGGCATCGCCGAATCGGCTTCCGGCGCGATGCGCGATTGCGATGCCGATGTGTCGCGCTGGGTGGGGCAGGATTTCGAAGCCGTGGTGCGCCACGCGGCGGGCGAGGGGGTGCCCGTGTTCGTGGTGGGGCATAGTCTGGGCGGGCAGGTGGCGCCGCTGCTGCCTTCGGCCCAAAAGCTGGCCGGTTTGGTCAATATCGCGGTGGGCAGCGGCGCGGTGCGCCACAACCAGCCGCGCCAGCGCTTCGGTGCGCGCCTGCTATGGCATGTGCTGGTGCCCTTGCTGTGCCCCTTGTTCGGTTACTTTCCCGGCAAGCGGCTGGGCATCATCGGCGATTTGCCCAGTGGCGCGGTGCGCCAGTGGCGGCGCTGGTGCCTGACGCCGGATTACATGCTCACCGGCGAACCGGGCGCGCGCGAAGCCTATGCGCAGGCATCATATCCAGCGATGGCCATGACGTTTACCGATGACGAGTTGTTGCTCACCGAGGGCTCGCGCATGATGCATGGGGCCTACCGCGCCACCAAGGTCGATTACCGCGAAGTGCAACCAGCCCAGTTCGGGCTGAAGCGCATCGGGCATTTCGGCTTTTTCCGGGCCGAACACGAGGGGGTGCTATGGCCGGTGGTCGGGGATTGGCTGATTGCTAGACGCCACATGATGCCGGCATAGCAGCTTGGCATTGTTGTTCTGCCACATGATCTCGGACAGGCTCTGGGTGGCATAGGGCGAATATTGATAACCGGCGGCGGTTTTCACGTATAGCGGGCCGACCTCGCTCGGCATGGCCTTCGCCAGTGCGTCCGGCTTGGCCTTGAAGACTGCGCCGACAAATTCCCAGTCCGTGCTTTGGTCCGAGACGAAGACTTCGATCAAGTCCTTGCCGAACAATTGCGTCCTGGTGCGAAACCAGTAGGCGCCTTGCTCGTGCTTGTAGGGCTGGCCGAAGCTGCCCTTCAAATAGTCATAATCGAACTTCATGTCCATCTTGTCGCGGCACAGCACGGCAGGGCCGATAGTGACGCCGAAATCGGTGCGCGGCACCGCGTGTGCCGGGGGCTGAGCAAGCAGCGCGAGCGCCGTCGCGGTGAGAACTCGGCGTATCGAGCGGAGAGTGTGTTCCATCGAGTGATTGTCGCATGGGGCTTTCCTGGGCCGCAAACCGCCTGCTTTACAAAGCAACTGCTTGCTTGCTAAAATCGGTCGTCGCAAGGTTGCGCATGTGCGATAACCCGTCGCGCTCATGTGGGGGTAAAGTAAGCGGCGGGTGCCGGCATCGTCAGCTTCATAAGGATAGGGTATGACGCAGGCTTATCGTTCGGTGTTTCGTCCCGGCTTGTTCGCCGGCCGGGTCGTGCTGGTGACGGGCGGCGGGTCCGGCATCGGGCGCTGCACGGCGCATGAATTGGCTGCGCTCGGCGCGCATGTGGCGCTGATCGGGCGCAATGGCGACAAGCTCGAGACGGTGCGGGCCGAAATCGTGGCGGCTGGCGGTCAGGCGAGCACGGCCGTGTGCGATATTCGCGAAGAAGCCGCGGTGCAAGCCACGGTCCGGACCGTTCTGCGAAGCGGCGGGCGCATCGACGCACTTGTCAACAATGCGGGTGGGCAATTCCCCGCGCCGCTCAAGACCATGACGCTCAAGGGCTGGGAAGCCGTAGTCAAAACCAATCTGACCGGCGGCTTTCTGATGGCGCGCGAGTGCCTGAACCAATGGATGGAATCGCACGGCGGCGCCATCGTCAACATCGTGGCCGATATGTGGGGCAGCATGCCCGGCATGGGCCACTCCGGCGCGGCGCGTGCCGGCATGGTCAGCTTCACCGAGACGGCAGCGCTCGAATGGGCGCCGTTCGGCGTGCGCGTCAATGCGGTGGCGCCCGGTTACGTGGCGTCTTCCGGCATGGACAGCTATCCGCCGGCCATGGCGCCCTTGTTGCGTGCGGCGGCCCAGGGCGTGCCCTTGAAGCGCATGGCCAACGAGGCCGAAGTGTCTGCCGCCATCGTGTTCCTGTTGTCCGAAGCGGCAAGCTTCATCACCGGCACGGTGTTGCGCGTCGACGGCGGCAGGCCGCAGATGCGTGCCGGATGGACGGCGGCGGGAGGCGAGCCGCCGGAGCACGATGCTGTGAAGCCTTATGACGGTTTTCCCTTGGCCCAGGTGCCCAAGGTTTTCAGGGACGAATGAGCATGCCCGCCATCGTTTCCCAACTTGCCGCCGGCAGTGCCGTCTTCGAGCAGAACCGCACCGCCATGCTGGAAAAGATCGCGCAGCTGCGCGCGCTCGAAGAACGCACGCGCAGCGTATCGCAGGCGGCGCAGCCCCTGTTCGACAAGCGCGGCCAGATGTTGCCGCGCGCGCGTATTGCGCGCCTGCTCGATGCCGGCGCGCCTTTTCTTGAGTTGTCCACGCTGGCCGGTTATTTGCGCGACGCGGCCGATCCGGACAAGACCGTGCCGGGCGGCGGCGTGATCGCCGGTATCGGTTATGTGGCCGGGGTGCGCGCCATGATTCTTGCGTCCGACTCGGGCATCAATGCCGGCGCGCTGAAGACCGGCGGACTGGAAAAGATGCTGCGCGCGCAATCGATCGCGCGGGACAAGAAGCTGCCTTTCATCCATTTGGTGGAAAGCGCCGGTGCCAACCTGCTTGAATACCGTGTCGAAAATTTCGTGCAGGGCGGCGGTATTTTCTACAATCTCGCGCGCCTGTCGGCAGCCGGCGTTCCCGTGGTCACGGTGGTGCATGGCTCCTCCACGGCAGGCGGTGCGTATATGCCGGGCCTGTCGGACTACGTGGTGATGGTCAAGGAACGCTCGCGCGCCTTCCTCGCCGGGCCGCCGCTGCTCAAGGCTGCCACGGGCGAGATTGCCACCGAAGAGGAACTGGGCGGGGCCGAGATGCATTACGGCGTGTCGGGCCTGGCGGAATACCTGGCGCAGGACGATGGCGATGCCTTGCGCATCGCGCGTGAAATCGTCGCCGCGCTCGGCTGGAATAGCGAGCCGCCGGTGTCGCCGCTTGCCTATGACGCGCCGCGCCATGATGCCGAGGAATTGCTCGGCTTGATGCCTGCCGATCCGAAGAAGCCCGTTGATATGCGCGAAGTCGTCGCCCGTATCGTCGATGGGTCGGACTTCCTCGAATTCAAGGCCGGCCATGGCTCGCCTACGGTGACCGGCCATGCCGCCATATGTGGCCAGCGCATCGGCATCCTCTCCAACAACGGCCCGCTCGACCCGGAGGGCGCGAACAAGGCGACTCACTTCATCCAAGCCTGCTGCCAGGCGGGCACGCCTCTGGTATTCCTGCAAAACACGACGGGTTTCATCGTCGGCGCGGCTTCCGAGCGTGCCGGCATGATCAAGCATGGATCGAAGATGATTCAGGCGGTATCGAATGCCAATGTGCCGCGCATCACCATCCATTGCGGCGCCAGCTTCGGCGCCGGCAATTACGGTATGTGCGGCACCGGCTTTGCGCCGGATTTCGCCTTTTCCTGGCCCAATGCGCGCACCGCGGTGATGGGGGGCGAACAGGCAGCCGGCACGATGGCGGAAGTGATGGCGGCAGGTGCGAAGCGCAAGGGCCGGATTGTGGACGAAGCCGCGCTCGATGCGATGAAACAAAAGATCACTGCCGCCTTCGACGGCCAGATGAGCGCGTTTTATACCTCGGGCCTGATGCTCGACGACGGCGTGATCGATCCGCGCGATACGCGCAAGGTATTGGCGTTGACTCTTTCGGTCTGCGCCGAAGCGGAACAACGAATCTTGCGGCCCGTCCAGTTCGGCGTGGCCCGGCCATAAAAGGAGACGACATGAAGCTGACCCACGAACACCAGGAACTGCAGCGCAACCTCAAGCGCTTCATCGACAGCGAAATCAATCCTCACGTCGACGAATGGGAAGCGGCGGAAATCTTCCCCGCGCATGAAATCTTCAGGAAAATGGGCGAGCTTGGCTTCCTCGGCCTGTGCAAGCCGGCCGAATACGGCGGATTGGAGCTCGATTATTCCTACTCGATGATCATGGCCGAAACCCTGGGCCACGTGCATTGCGGCGGTGTGCCCATGGCCATCGGCGTGCAGACCGACATGGCGACGCCGGCGCTGGCGCGCTTCGGTTCGGATGCCTTGCGTGCCGAATTCCTCGCTCCGGCCATCGCGGGCGAGATGGTGGCCAGCGTCGGCGTGTCGGAAGCCGGCGGCGGCTCCGACGTGGCCGCGGTCAAGACCACGGCGCGCAAGGACGGCGGCGACTACGTCATCAACGGCAGCAAGATGTGGATCACCAACGGCACCCAGGCCGACTTCTGCTGCCT
>DASVYZ010000206.1:0-3574 GCA_036391935.1 Burkholderiaceae bacterium
GATTTGGCTGGGCGAATCAAGTGAAAGACAGGAAGCGTCAACCTCATGCTCTCGAATGAAGGTGGTCAGCGCGCAATCCCCCTCACCCCCGCCCCTCTCCCGCCTGCGGGAGAGGGGAGCCAAGCCCGGTGTAAAATAGCAAGCTTAAGCAAAGCCCAGTTTCCCTATCCCACAGTCACAACCATGACCACAATCATCAAGCAAGACGACCTGATCGAATCCGTCGCCGCCGCGCTGCAATACATCAGCTATTACCACCCGGTGGACTACATCCAGCACCTGGCGCGCGCCTATGAAGTCGAGCAAAGCCCGGCGGCCAAGGATGCCATTGCGCAGATCCTGACCAATTCGCGCATGTGCGCCATGGGCCATCGTCCGATTTGCCAGGATACCGGCATCGTCAACGTATTCATGAAGATCGGCATGGACGTGCGCTTCGAAGGCTTCAAGGGTTCGATCGCCGACGCCGTCAACGAAGGTGTGCGCCAGGGCTACAACAACGCGGACAACAAGCTGCGCGCGTCCATCGTGGCGGACCCGCATTTCGAGCGCAAGAACACCAAAGACAACACGCCGGCCGTGATCCACATGGAGGTGGTGCCGGGCAACACGGTGGATGTGCAAGTCGCGGCCAAGGGCGGCGGTTCGGAAAACAAATCCAAGTTCGTGATGCTGAACCCGTCCGATTCGCTGGTCGATTGGGTCTTGAAGACGGTGCCGACAATGGGCGCGGGCTGGTGCCCGCCGGGCATGCTGGGCATCGGCATCGGCGGCACGGCCGAGAAGGCCATGATGATGGCCAAGGAAGTGCTGATGGAAGACATCAATATGTATGAGCTTCTGAAGCGCGGCCCGCAGAACAAGACTGAGGAGCTGCGTATCGAGCTGTTCGAAAAGATCAACCAGTTGGGCATCGGCGCGCAAGGCCTGGGCGGCTTGACGACGGTGCTGGACGTGAAGATCATGATGCACCCCACGCATGCGGCATCCAAGCCCGTGGCCATGATCCCCAATTGCGCCGCCACGCGCCACGGCCATTTCGTGCTCGACGGTTCCGGCCCGGCCTATATGGAGCCGCCTTCGCTGTCCGAATGGCCGAACGTGGAATGGCAGCCCGACACCAAGCTTTCCAAGAGCGTGAACCTCGATACGCTCACCCCGGCCGAAGTCGCGTCGTGGAAACCGGGCGACACGCTGCTGTTGAACGGCAAGATGCTGACCGGGCGCGACGCCGCGCACAAGCGCATTCAGGATATGCTGGCCAAGGGCGAGCCGCTGCCGGTCGATTTCACCAACCGCGTGATCTATTACGTCGGCCCGGTGGACCCGGTGCGCGACGAAGTCGTCGGCCCGGCAGGCCCCACGACGGCCACACGCATGGACAAGTTCACCGACATGATGCTGGAAAAGACCGGCCTGATCGCGATGATCGGCAAGGCCGAGCGCGGCCCGGTGGCGATCGAATCGATCAAGAAGCACAAGTCGGCTTACCTGATGGCGGTGGGCGGCGCGGCTTACCTCGTGTCCAAGGCGATCAAGAGTGCCAAGGTGGTGGGTTTTGCCGATCTGGGCATGGAAGCGATTTACGAGTTTGACGTGAAGGATATGCCGGTGACGGTGGCAGTGGATGCGCAAGGGGTGTCGGTGCATAACACCGGGCCGCAGGAGTGGCAGGCGAAGATTGCTGCCTCGATCGGGAAGATCCCTGTTACCACCGCATAAGACTTTGTCGCTTGGCAAAACCTCCTCCCCCAGCAAGCGTCACCCCTCGCCCGCAGGCGGGAGAGGGGCGGGGGTGAGGGAGGTCGTAAAAGCAAAACAGGTCAAAAATCGAACTACTTATTCAAGATTTTACTCACCATCTTGTTTGGTTTTTGCAAGGGCAGCCAGATCACGACGCCCCTCACCCCCTCCCCTCTCCCGCCCGCGGGCGAGGGGTGTTCAGTAGCCTGATCGCATGGCGCAGTTATCCAATCAAGCGCAACTCAACCAAGGCCCAATCGGCGTATTCGACTCCGGCCTCGGCGGCCTCTCGGTCCTGCGCCACATCCGCCAAACGCTGCCGCACGAAGACCTGCTCTACGTCGCCGATGCCGGCTTCGCCCCCTATGGCGGACGACCGGAACGCGAGATCGTCGCCCGCACGGTAGCCGTCACCGATTTCCTGCTCGGCAAAGGCGCCAAGGCGCTCGTCGTGGCCTGCAACACGGCCACCGCTGCGGCCATCAAGGGCGTGCGCGAAGTGCACCCCGAGCTGCCCGTGGTCGGCGTGGAGCCAGGCTTGAAGCCGGCCGCCGCCCTGACGCGCTCTGGCGTAGTCGGCGTGATGGCGACGGCGTTCACGCTTGGCAGCCAAAAGTTCGCCGCCCTGCACGAGCAAATCACGCAGGCCACCGGCGTGCGCTTCCTGCCGCAGGCTTGCGTCGGCCTGGTCGATCTGATCGAGAAAGGCGACCTGGATGCGCCCGGGATCGCGGCCATGGTGGAACAATACGTGAGCCCGCTGCTGGCGCAAGGCGCGGACACCATCGTGCTCGGCTGCACGCACTACCCTTTCGTGCAGCACTTGATCGAAGCCAGCATCCACAAGGCCCTGGTGCACAACGTAACCATCGTCGATACTGGCGATGCGGTGGCGCGCCAGTTGGTGCGGCTGCTGGTGCAGCATGGTTTGTCACGCCAAAATGAGCAAGCCGGCACGCTCGAGGGCTATACCACGGGTGCGGCGTCCCAATTGGCCGATGGTTTCACGCATCTGCTCAAGATGCCGGTTGAAGTCAGCCGGATAGCACTGAAAGACTCGCTCTCGCTGGCGGCAACCCACGCCAATTGACATTGCCCAATTGGGGCAGGGGCAATTTTGGTGTGTAAACACCCAAAAATTGCCAGAACCCGCAAAACCTCGTATAATTGCGGACTCACTTGGTTTCCAACCGGGTGACCCAGTATCAATGGTGGCCGTAGCTCAGTTGGTAGAGTCCAGGATTGTGATTCCTGTTGTCGTGGGTTCGAGTCCCATCGGCCACCCCAAGAATTCAAAAGCCAGTCGCTCGACTGGCTTTTTCTTTTTTCGCGGCTTTTCTTTTTTGGGCCCGCCCGGTCTGCGCTATGATGCGCATACCGTTTAAGCTGATTTGCCATGTCCACCTACGATATGCTGCGCGCGCATTACGCGACGCGTTCGGATGAGGAGTTGAAGACGATAGCCGGCGTCCCCGATCTGCCGCCGGACGCCAGGCGCGCGCTCAACGACGAGCAGGCCCATCGCAAGGCAGACCCCGAAACCAGGCGCCAGGCCAACATCGCCGCCCTGATGGCCGCATTGGAACAGGAAAAACAAGACCGTATTGCCAAGACGCGCCGCACGCTCTTGACCGCCATCGGCTTTGGGCTGGCCTGTGCGGCGATGCTGGTCCTGTACACCATGCGCCAAGTCTTGCCGGCAACGAAAAGCCATGCCGGCCTCCTGTTGTTCAGCGTACTCTTCCTCGTAGCCGCCATCGTTGCCTGGGTTGCGCGCCGCCGCCACCGTGCCGGACTCAGGCCGCGTCAGTCCGACGAACCTCCCGCTCCC
>DASVYZ010000207.1:0-5800 GCA_036391935.1 Burkholderiaceae bacterium
GCAGAGCGGGCCGAAGCCGCAAGGCACGAAGCCTGCAGGCCCGAGGCCGCAGGGGGCAAAACCGCAGGGAGGCAAGCCTCCGGCGCAGCAGGGCCAAGGCCAGCAGCACGCCAAGCCGGCAGCGCCGCGTCCGCCGCAGCAACAAAATCAGCCACCGCGCCAGGGCAATCCCGCCGGAGCCAAACTCTTGGGCGGCAGCGGCTCGCACAAGCCTGCAACGCAGCACCGCTCGGGCGGACGCGGCAGATAAACAGATCATCGAACAAACAATAAATCGATCGCGATGGAAAAAGAAGGCACGGCCAAGCTCTCCCCCATGATGCAGCAATACATGGGTATCAAGGCGGACTACCCCAATACGCTCGTGTTCTACCGCATGGGCGACTTTTACGAAGTGTTCTTCGACGATGCAGAAAAGTCGTCGCGCCTGCTGGGCATCACGCTCACCGCCCGCGGCACGATGAACGGTGCGCCGATCCGCATGGCCGGCGTGCCTTTCCATTCGGTCGACCAATATCTCGCCAAGCTGGTCAAGCTCGGCGAATCGGTGGCGATTTGCGAGCAGATCGGCGATCCTGCGACTTCCAAGGGGCCGGTGGAGCGCAAGGTGGTGCGCGTGGTCACGCCGGGCACCTTGACCGATGCCGACCTGTTGCCGGAAAAGGCTGAACGTCCGCTCCTGGCCCTGTATGCCAACGCGCAGCGGCGCAATATCACCATCGGCCTGGCCTGGCTTTCCATGGCTTCCGGCGTGTTGAAGCTGATGGAATTCACCGACGAAGCCAAGGCCGCGGAAGCACGGCTGCGCCAGGAACTCGAGCGCATTGCGCCGGCCGAGCTGCTGGCGTCCGAAAGCTTGCATGACGGCGTATTCGATGCGATCGACCAGCGCATCACGGCCGTGCCCGAGTGGCACTTCGATGGCGCACATGGCGAAAAGGCCTTGCTGACGCAACTGGGTGTCTCCACGCTCACCGGCTTCGGTGCGCAAGGCATGGCTGTCGCAGTGGGCGCTGCCGGTGCGCTGCTGCGCTATGCGCAATCGACGCAGGGCAAGGGCCTGCAGCACGTGCGCTCGCTGACCGTGGAATCGGATAGCGAATTCATCGGGCTCGATGCCGCCACGCGGCGCAACCTGGAATTGACCGAGACGCTGCGTGCGCAAGCGGGCGGCGAATCGGGGCCGACGCTGTTCTCCCTGCTCGACCACTGCCGCACGGCCATGGGTTCGCGCTGTTTGCGGCATTGGCTGCACCACGCGAGCCGCGATCAGAGCGTGGCGCAGGGGCGCCATGCGGCCATCGGCGCGTTGCTGCGTGCCGACGCCTGTTCCGGCATCGCCGGGGCGCTCTCCGCCGTGCCGGACGTGGAACGCATCACCACGCGCATCGCGCTGTTCTCGGCACGGCCGCGCGACCTGGCCGGCTTGCGCGCAGGCTTGCAGCAACTGTCTTCGTTGCGCAGCTACGTGGCGCTGTCGAACGATGCGCCGCTGCTGAAGACCTTGCATGACGGGTTGGCCACGCCGGCCGATGCGCTCGATTTGCTCGAGCGCGCCATCGCGCTGGAACCGGCCAACATGGTGCGCGACGGGGGCGTGATTGCGCGCGGCTACGATGCCGAGCTTGACGAATTGCGCGGCCTGTCGGAAAACGCGGGGCAATTCCTGCTCGACCTCGAAACACGCGAGCGCGCCCGCACCGGCATTGCCAACCTGCGCGTGGAATACAACAAGGTGCATGGCTTCTACATCGAGGTCACGCACGGCCAGACCGACAAGGTGCCGGACGACTACCGCCGGCGCCAGACGCTGAAGAATGCCGAGCGCTACATCACGCCGGAATTGAAGGCCTTCGAAGACAAGGCACTGTCGGCGCAAGAACGTTCGCTCTCGCGCGAAAAATTCCTCTACGACCAAGTGCTGCAGGAGCTGTCGGCCCATATCGGCACGCTGCAAGGCATTGCACGCGCGCTGGCGCAGCTCGACGTGCTGGTCTCGCTGGCCGAGCATGCGCAGCGCTCGAACTGGTGCGCGCCGCGCCTGATCGCCGAACCGGCCATCGCCATCGAGCAAGGCCGCCACCCCGTGGTGGAAAACCATATCGAGCGCTTCATCGCCAACGATTGCCAGTTGAATGCCGAGCGCAAGCTGCTCCTGATCACCGGCCCCAACATGGGCGGTAAATCGACCTACATGCGCCAGACGGCCTTGATCGTGCTGCTGGCCTACGTAGGCAGCTACGTGCCGGCCGCCTCCGCCACCATCGGCCCGATCGACAAGATTTTCACGCGCATTGGCGCCGCCGACGACCTGGCGGGCGGCCGTTCGACCTTCATGGTCGAAATGACCGAATCGGCCGCGATCCTGAACGGTGCCACCGAGCATTCGCTGGTGCTGATGGATGAGGTGGGCCGCGGCACCTCGACCTTCGACGGCCTCGCGCTGGCCTGGGCCATTGCACGCCAACTGATCGAGGGCAACCGCAGCTATACGCTCTTTGCCACGCACTATTTTGAATTGACGCAATTGCCCGAGACCCACCCGAGCGCGGCCAATGTGCACCTGTCGGCCGTCGAGCACAAGGACAGCATCGTGTTCCTGCATGCGGTGCAGGCAGGGCCGGCATCGCAAAGCTATGGCTTGCAGGTGGCGCAACTGGCCGGCGTGCCGGGGCCGGTGATACGCGCGGCACGCAAGCACCTGGCCGCACTGGAGGCGCACTCGGTGCAAGCCACCCCGCAATTCGATCTGTTTTCCGCGGCAAGTGGCGCGCCGATCGAAGCCGAAGCGCCGGAAGCCGAACCCGATCCGCGCCTGGCTGCCTTGGCGCAAGCCGTCGACGATCTCGATCCCGATGCGCTTACGCCGCGCGAGGCGCTCGATGCGCTGTACCGATTGAAGGCGCTGCAATAAACATGATCAAGCGCGCTGTTTCCGCCCTGCCCGTGCTGCTATGGGCGCTAACGGTATCCGCCTGGGCCCAGCCAAGCATTGATTTCGCCTTCGGCGTGATCGCGCAACCGGCCAGGACGAACGCCGACGCGATGCCGCTGGAGCAGGCGCTGGCCGAAAGTGATGCCGACAATCTCGCCTTCGTCGCCGTCGACGGCTTCAAGCGCGCCGACGAGCCTTGCGGCGATGCCTTGTACAACCAGCGCTTCGCGCTGCTCTCAGGCGCAAAGAATGGCGTGATCCTGGTGCCGGCCGGCAGCGACTGGAGCGATTGCCGCAATCCTTCTTCGGGCCGCGTGGATGGCCTGGAGCGGCTGGAACGGCTGCGCGAATTGTTCTACCCCGACGAGTTTTCGCTCGGCGCCAGCAAGATCCCGCTGATCCGCCAATCGATCACGCCCAAATTCCGCCTCTACGCGGAAAACACGCGCTGGGACGTGGGCAGCGTACTGTTCACCTCACTGAACCTTCCGGCCAACAACAACCGCTACCGCACCGACGCCGGCCGCAACAGCGAATTCGAAGACCGCGCCGTGGCCACGCGCGACTGGCTGCGCCGCAGCTTCGCCAATGCCAAATTCAAGAACATGGCCGGCATTGTGCTGATCTGCGACGGCGACCCGCTGTCCAAGCCCGCCAAGGGCATCCAGCACGACGGCTTTGCCGAGGTCAGGCAGCAATTGACGCAGCTCGCCGCCAAGTTTCCGGGCAAGGTGCTGTTGATCCACAATCATGTGGAGAGCAAGGGACCGTCGGCGCAAGGAATAGTCTGGCGCGGCAATCTGGGCGAACTGGAATTGAAAGGGGGATGGATCAAGGTTTCGGTGAAACCCAATGACGCCGCCTTGTTTTCGGTTGCATCGTCGACGGCACAGCCGGCTTCCTAGGGGTCTTTGAATTAGCAGGTTGCACCGCACGTCGCACGCCGGGAAAAGCCCGACATCGGCCGGCCGTGTCGACACTTTCGGCGAATATGGAAACGTAGGTTGCCTTGGGCCGGGCGGCGATCCGATCGCTTCGCGCAACATCGACCTGCCGTATTGCCCCGCGCCGGCGGCAGCGCGGGCAGCATCTACGGAGAAATAGGCTTAATGCAAAGGCTGACTACGGAAGTGGTCACCCTCTTCCCCCTCGTCAAAATCATCGTCATGATCATGATGATGCCCATGCGCGCCGTGCACATGCTGGTGCGCCACTTCCTCGTCGGTCGCGGCGCGCACTTCGCCTACGCTCAACTCGAAGCGCAACGCGATGCCGGCCAGCGGGTGGTTGCCGTCCAATACCACCTTGTCGTCGGCGATGTCGGTCACGGTGAAGATCAGGCTTTCCTCGTTCTCGTCGCCCTCCTCGTCGGGCGTGCCTTCGAACTGCATGCCGATTTCGAGCGGCGTGGGCAGGCGGTTGCGCGGTTCGACCTTGACCAGGTTGGCGTCGTATTCGCCGAAGGCGTCTTCCGGCTCGACCTGGATCGTGGTGCTATAGCCGGCTTCCTTGCCGTCCAGCGCTTCCTCGATCTTGGGCAACGTGTTTTCATAGCCGCCATGCAGATAGACCATGGGCTCGCGGCTTTCCTCGATCAGATTGCCTTGCGCATCTGAAAGCTTGTAGTGCACGGTCACTACGGTGTTTTTGGCAATCTTCATCGGGGTTCCTTTCGTCGTTGGCGCAATTATACCTGTAGCCGCGGTATGCCACGGCTCAGGGCCCGTTCTATAATGCGGCATGAAAAAAATTACCCTGCTGGGCGGTTTGACGCCCGCCGTCTTCCTGCGCGACTACTGGCATAAGAAGCCGCTCGTGATCCGCCAGGCCATTCCCGGCTTCAGCGCGCCGATTCCGGCCGAATCGCTGTTCGAAATGGCCGCGCGCGACGACGTCGAATCGCGCTTGATCACGCATGCCAGGAAATGGGACATGCAACAAGGCCCGCTCGACAAACTTCCCGCACGCACGCAAAAGGCGTGGACGCTGCTGGTACAAGGCGTGAACCTGCATGACGATGCGGCCGATGCGCTGCTGCGCCGGTTCAATTTCATCCCCGATGCGCGGCTGGACGACTTGATGATCAGCTTCGCCACCGACGGTGGCGGCGTGGGCCCGCATTTCGATTCCTACGACGTGTTCCTGCTGCAGGCCCACGGCGAGCGACGCTGGCGCATCGGTGCGCAGAAGGATTTGACCCTGGTCGAGGGCATGCCGCTGAAGATTCTGCGCAATTTCGAGCCCGAGGAGGAATTCGTGCTGCAGCCGGGCGACATGCTCTACCTGCCGCCGCATTATGCGCACGACGGCGTTGCAATCGGCGAATGCATGACGTATTCGATCGGCTTCCGCGCGCCGTCCTACCAGGAACTGGGTGAGGCCTTCCTGCAATTCATGGCCGATTCGATCGACCTGCCGGGCCGCTATGCCGACCCGGATCTGGCACCGACCGCCCACCCCGCCGAGATCAGCCGCGCCATGCTGCAAAAAGTGGCCGAGGAAATGAACAAGGTGCGCTTCACCGAAGACGATGTAGCGATCTTTCTCGGCGAATACCTCTCCGAGCCGAAAGCCACCACCTTCTTCGATGCGCCAGCCCGCCCGCACTCCGCGGCACTTTTTGCCAAAAAGGCAGTCAAACAGGGCATCAGCCTGTCGCGCAAGACGCAAATGCTATACCGCGGCCGGCACGTGTTCATCAACGGTGAATCATTCGGCGTGAACGCGGCCGACAAAACCGCACTCTGCCTTTTGGCGAATCAGCGTCGACTCGACGGTTCCGAGGTGGCCGTCGCTTCGCAAGACGTGATGGAAGCCTTCCACGCATGGTATGAAGACGGCTGGTTGCAATTGAATTAATGCGCG
>DASVYZ010000208.1:0-3705 GCA_036391935.1 Burkholderiaceae bacterium
GCATGGAGAAGCTGTCGGCGCAATATAAGCGCTTTTCCGGCTATCTCAGCCTGGCGCTGGGCGCCGTGCTGGCCTTTCTGTTCAACCTCGATGCGATTCGCGTCGCCAAGTCGCTCTGGTTGTCGGACACGCTGCGCGCGCAAGCGGTTGCCATTGCCAGGACAGAGGCAGCGAGCGGCATGCCGCAGCCCGATATCACCCTCGCCGACCAGACGCTGAACCTGTTCGGTTTCCACATCAACTGGTTCGGTTCCGGCTGGGCCTTCTCCGGCCTGGCTTGCTTCGGTTGCGCCGTGACCGCGTTTGCAGTGAGCCTGGGCGCGCCGTTCTGGTTCGATATCCTGCAAAACGTGATGAAGCTCAATCTGCGCGGCACGGGGGCGAAGCCGGCGCGTTCGGACGCCTGAAACGCAAAAAATGCTCTAACATGGCGGCTCGATTCCCCACGCCGCTTTTCCATGTCGCTACCTGAGAGCATTACCGCCGCGCTGGCGCAGGCCCATCCTTCATGGCGCCCCGCGCTGGAGCGCGGCCTGCAAGCCGTCGCCGCCGCCGACCCCGCTTATCTGCCCGCGCTCGCCGCGGACACTTACTTGCCCACGCGCGGCAGGTTGTTTGCCGCCTTTGCGCTGCCGAAGGACGCGGTGCGCTACGTGCTGGTGGGCGAGGGGCCTTACCCGCGCGAAGACAGCGCCACCGGCGTGTGCTTCATGGATGGCGCCGTCGGTGCGCTATGGTCCGAAGCCGGCTTGTCCAAGCAAGTCAACCGTGCCACATCGCTGCGCAATTTCATGAAGATGCTGCTGGTGGCCGACGGCCAATTGCGCGAGGGCGATACCGGCGGCACCGCCATGGCCCCGGTGGCGGCACGCGCGCGCACCGATGCCGGCACGATCCAGACCCTGCCGGACTTGCAGCGCAATTTGCTGGCGCATGGCTTTTTACTGCTGAATGCGGCGCTCGTGTTCCGCGCCCACGTGGCGCCGGTCAGGGATGCCAAGGCCTGGCGCCCCTTCCTGCAAACGGTGCTGGCCGAACTCGAAAGCGCCGCGCCGACCCTGGTCCTGTGGGGCAAGATCGCGGAACAATTGCAAGCCCTGCCCGAAGCGGCGCGCCTGCCGCAAGCCGTGGCGGAGCATCCGTACAATCTTTCCTTTATCGGCAACAAGAACATGCAGGCATTGTTCGGCCCCATGCACTTGTTGTCGGGCGCGCGGAACGCGCCCTGAAGCAGGGCATCGACAACGGATTCCGGCCGCCCCTGTTTCCGGCCCGTGGCGGCGGGGCGAAGCGCAATCGTGGCGGGCTGCGTGCTTAGCTGGCGACGCGCTCGCGCGCCACGCGCAGCATCAGCAGGCGGACGTGCCTGCCGAGTTCCTCGTCGCTGCATGCCTTGCTCATGGCCTTGAACATGAGGACGTTGTCGTCCGCCGCGTCGTATTGGGCTTCGACGAAGGCGGTGGAGATGTCTTGCCCGGCGTGGCGGTCCGCGTCGATCTGCTCATGCATGGCTTCCATCAGGTCGGCGAATTCGCGGGTCTGGCTGAGCGGCTTGACTTCGAAGTGTCTGCCGATTTCGGCGTGGACGGCGTTCATCTCGTGCTCCTCATGGTTTGATCGGCGCGCAGCGCGGACAGGAAGGCGCAACGCTGCGCCGGCGTGGGCGACTTGAACACGCTCTTGTCCAGCCATGGCGTGCGCAATGCCGGATCGGGGGGCGCTCCGCCGTCCCGGCATCGATCACGCCGAGCTCGTTTCCGTTGATGTCGACCACGCGCCAGATGGTGGCGCGGGGGATGTGGTGCAGAACCACCAGGTCGTGTAGCCGAAAATCCGGATTTAGCATGGCGCTCCTCGCTGCGTTGGCTGTTGCTTTGTAGTGCGACGAAGCAAATTATAGCAAATGGCTAAATCAAATGCAATAAGTATCGCCTTTTGGCTAAATTAATGGCTGGGGCGGTGCGAACAGGCCTCAAGCTGTTTTCACGGGGGAGGGGCGGCGGCTGGTGACGTGGAGTAAGGATTGGCCGGGTCAGCGGGGAATCGCGCTTTGCAGGTGCTTTGCAAGCGATTCGATGGTGCGGGACCAATTTCCGGGCGCGTCTTGCCGGTATAGCCTGGCCGTCGGATACCAGGGGGAATCCGGCCGGTTGAGCATCCAGCGCCAATCGCAGCCGATCGCGGGCAGCAGCACGAAGCAGGTTTTGTGCATGGCGCCGGCCAGATGGGCGATGGCCGAGTCGATTGTCACCACGCAATCGAGCGAGGCGATGACGGCCGCCATGTCGGCGAAGTCTTCGATCAGATGGCCGATGGGGGTGATGGGATGCGCGGTTGATTGTGCGAGGGCTTCTTCCTGTCCCGGGCCTTTTTGCAGGCTGATGAACGAGACGCCTTGGATGCCCCAGAGCGGCGCCAGGGCTTCCAGGTTTGGCAGGGAGCGGTTGGCATCGTTGCGGTGTGCCGGATTGCCCTTCCACACCAGGCCGATCTTGCGTCCAGCCGGCAGCCGTTGGGCCCATTCCTGTACCAGGCCGGATAAAGGGCTGATGTATTTTTCTTGTGGAATGGAATCCACTGTCGTTCCGAGGCGAAGCGGGAGCGACATCAGCATGGCGTAGCAGTCTGGCGCAACAGATTCGGCCACGTCATCGACGCCTTTAATGCAGCTGAAGAGCCGATGCAGGGGCTTTTTGCAGGCTATGCTTACCTTGCCTGCATCGAGATATTTTGCGAACCTGGCGAACTGGATTGCGTCGCCGAATCCTTGTTCGGCGTAGAGGGCTATGTGTTTGTTTTTTAGTGATTCGCCTTGCCACATTCTTGGGGCTTGTTCCGGTAGCGCTACAGGATTAGGCAAGTTTCGATGGAAGCGAGTTTCATAGTTCAGAAACCCTTCTTTGTATTCGCCAAGGGTAAGCAACGCTAAGCCTAGGTTATATCGGCTATCTGGATAAGTTGGGTCTAGTGCAAACGCTTTTCGATAAAAATCCGCGGCCAGTGAAACTTTACCGAAGAGATGAAGAAGTCGACCAATTTGACAATATGGCTTGGCATAACTGGGATTGGCCTGTATCGCCATTTCATGCGACTTCAGCGCAGCTTGATGATCGCCAACGTCCTCTAATACAGTCCCAAGATTGTGATGCGCTTCCGCAAACGCTGGCAGAATCGAAATAGCTGCTTTAAAAGCCTGGATTGCCTCGGGATATCCACCCATCTCGCGCAGGCAGCTTCCCAGGTTGTTCCATGCTTTCGCTTGTGCGGGTTCGAGCTTTACTGCCTTGCGATACTGCGCAATGGCCGCTTCAAAGTCGCCCCTGTCCTGGAGATCGACGCCAAGATTGAATTGGGCATTGGCATCCTCTGGAAGCAGGCTTGCCGATTGTTGGAGGGCGGCAAGGGCGTCTTTTCCTTGCAGCTTCCTGGCGACGCCGAGCGCTTTCCACAGGATGCCGTCTTGCGGCGACAGCGCCAGTTCGGCTTGGGTTGCCGCCTCGGCCTGTTCGTACTGTTTCGCTTGAATCAGGGAAGCAATGTTCTCGTGCGGATTGGTTGTCATGCGATGCGAAACAGAAGACGGTATGGTTACGGATGTGGCGCTTTTGCCGGAAGCCTGCATGGGCCGGCCTGCCGCCGCCTTAAAACCGCTCGCTGCGCCAGACGATCAACACCTTCCCCAGCACCTGGAAATCCATCGTCTCG
>DASVYZ010000209.1:0-2881 GCA_036391935.1 Burkholderiaceae bacterium
TCGCGTGGTGGCGCTCGATCTGCGCGGGCATGGCTATACCGATGCGCCCACGGCGGCCGAGGGCGCGCGATACGACGTGCCCGAACTGGTCGGCGACATCGAAGCGGCGCTGGAAATCTTGCGTGTGCCCGAGCGCTTCATCCTGGTGTGCCACTCTTTCGGCGGAGCACTGTCGTCTTATTTCGTCAAGCAGCATCCCGAACGCGTCTCGGCCCTGGTCATTATCGCCTCGGCCGTGCGCTTCCAGTTGCGCTGGGCCGGACGCATGCTGCTGCGCGTGCCCCCTGGTGTGCTGACCTGGGTGCGCGAAGTGCTGCCCCTGTTCGGTTTCAATGCCGCGCGCGTCTACCCACCGGCACACGTGGTTTATCTGCAGAATCGCAACGGGTTATCCAGTTGGGATGGCGCGGAATTGCTGCGTGCCCTCCGTGTGCCGACCATGGTGATCCTGGGCCAGCGCGACAACCTGTTTTCCGATGCCTCATACAAGGAAGTCGCCAAGCTCGTGCCCGGCGCGGAGCAGGTGGTGATCCCGGTATCGGCGCACCAGGTGATGGTGGAACGGCCCGATGCGGTCAACCGTGCCATCGAACGCTTCCTGGCAGCGCAGCGCGACCCGATGGAATTGCTGGAAGAAAAGGCCCGGCGCAAGGCGGAACGGCGCGCCGCACGCAAGGCGCTGGAAGCGGAACGGCCCTGGCTCAAGTTCTACGATAGCCGCACGCCGTACTGGATACGGCAGCCGAGCGTGCCGCTGACGCGTTTGCTCGAAGCGACGGCGCGGCGCTTTGCCAAGACCCCGGCCATCGATTATTTCGGCCGGCGTATCAAGTGGCGGGAATTGGACAAGCTGGTGAACCGCTTTGCGCACGGCTTGCTATCGCTCGAAGTGAAACCGGGCGAGCGTGTGATGCTGGCGCTGCCTAATACGCCGCACTGGATCATTGCCTACTTTGCCGCGCAAAAAATCGGTGCCGTGCCGGTCTTGTCCGATGCCGAAACGTCCGTCGAGGTATTGATGGCGCGCATGAAAGAAACGCGCTGTGTCGCGCTGATTGCCGCCAACCGCAGCTACGATGCCTGGCGCGCGGCCTGGTTCGGCGTCGCATGCGAAGGCTTGCGCGCTATCGTGTTCGCGTCGCAGATGGATTACCTGGGCTGGGACGAGAAGATTCGCTTTGCCTTGCTGCGTAATGTGCAGCAGGGGCACTGGCTGCCGTGGTTCCGCGGCAACCAGGAAGCGGGAGAAGCAGGCAAGGGCGGGCCGCGCCTGCTGCATTTCAAGACACTGCTTTCGCGCGGTTTGACGGTTCCTCCCTTGCACGTGGCCGAAGTGGGCGACGTGGCGGCCGTCGCCTATACCTATGGCACGAGCGGCACGGCGCTGCCGGTGCCGTTGACGCACCGCAATCTCGCCTCCAACGCGCTGCAACTGCGCCATTGGCTGCCCGAATCGCGTCCCGGCGACGAGCGCTTCCTGGCGCATCAGCCGTTTGCGTCCGCCTATGGCCTGACGGGCTTGCTGCACCTTGCCGTCTATCTTGGCGCCACGCTGATGCTTTTGCCCGACAACGACGTCCCGCAATTGTTGCGCACGGTGCGGCGCACGCGCCCGACTTACTTCCCCACCACGCCGCGCATGGTGCGCCACCTGACGCATACGCAAGGTGTGCGCGGCTACGGCCTTGCTTCGATCCGCATTTGCGCGGTCAGCGGCTCACCCCTGCCGCAAGAGATACGCGAGGAATTCGAAAAGATCACGCGCGGCCGCCTGATCGAAGCCTATGGCTTGACCGAGGCTGCGCCGGCTGCTTTGGCCATGCCCCTGGCAGCGCGACGCCAGATCGGCTCGGTCGGGTTGCCCTTGCCCGATACGCAGGCCAAGATCGTCGATCTCGACCACGGTGACGAGGCTGCGGTGGATACCTGGGGAGAGCTCTGGATCCGCGGTCCGCAAGTGTTTGCCGGCTACGACGATGTGGACGGCAAGCGCGCCGGCTTGAACGCGGTGCGGCTGCACGGCGGTTGGCTCGCCACGGGCGATATCGCATCCATGGACGAGGATGGCTTTTTCACCGTGATCGACCGCAAGGACAATATGCTGCTGCGCAACGGCCAGCGCGTGTTTCCGCGCCAAGTCGAGGAAGTGCTGTTCGAACACCCCGCCATTGCCTTGGCCCAGGTGCGGCGCGAGCAGGACGAGGAAGGCGCGACCCATTTGCGTGCGCGCATTATATTGCATCGCAACATGCGCATCACGTTAGATGAACTGTTCGAATACTGCGCAAAACGCTTGCACGCAAGCGCGGTGCCCGATAGCATCGAGATTGAAGAGCGGAATTCCGGCGATTTTCCTTGATCGTCCGGGATTTGCTCGCCTAAAACAGATAACAACGAAACGAGACACACATGGAAAGATTTTGGCTGAAGAATTACCCGAAGGGCGTCCCGGCGGATATCGATTACACGCAATACCGTTCCCTCGTTCATCTGCTCGAAGAGGCGTTCCGCAAGTATTCCGCCCGCGATGCCTACGCCTGCATGGGCAAGCACATCACCTATGGCGAAGTCGATGCGATGTCGGTCAAGCTCGGCGCCTGGCTGCAGTCGCGCGGCTTGCAAAAAGGCGCGCGCGTGGCCGTGATGATGCCCAACGTGCTGCAATACCCGATCACGATCGCCGCCGTCCTGCGCGCCGGCTATACCGTCGTCAACGTCAATCCGCTCTATACGCCGCGCGAACTGGAACACCAGTTGAACGATTCGGGCGCCGAAGCCATCGTCATCCTGGAAAACTTCGCTGTTACGCTCGAGCATGCGCTGCCCAAGACGCCCAAGATCAAGCATATCGTGGTTGCCACCATGGGCGACCTGCTCGGCT
>DASVYZ010000210.1:0-6140 GCA_036391935.1 Burkholderiaceae bacterium
AGCCGGTCTTGCTGGGGCCGCACACCTTCAACTTCAGCCTGGTCAGCGAAGACGCGATCGCAGCCGGCGCGGCCTTGCGTGTCGAGGATGCGCGGACCATGCTGCGCGCGGCCGTGCATTTGCTGAACGATCCGGCGCGGCGCGAAGAGATGGGAGCGAAAGCCCTGGCGTTCGCGGCCCAGCATCGCGGGGCGGCGCAGCGGACGATGGCCTTGTTGCAGCCTTTGGTGGCGCAGTAGTGGGGCGGACTGGTGTTTAAAGAATCGTAGGAAGGATCGCCGCCCGGTGAAAAGCCGAAGGCGTATTACACCAGCGTTCTAAAAAAGTCGTTTGATGCGCATGGTGTAATACGCCTTCGGCTATTACACCATGCCGTCTTCTAGGCGGGCGGTTGGTTCAGTGCGCCAACAAGCCATTCACCGCAACCAGATCCTCTTCCTTCAAGGACCCCGCAGCCGACTTCAAACGCAAGCCGTTGACGATGGTGTCGTAGCGCGCCTTGGCCAGTGTCTGGCGTGTCGAGTAAAGCTGCTGCTGCGCGTTCAACACGTCGATATTGATGCGGATGCCGACCTGATAGCCGAGCTGGTTCGATTCGAGTGAAGTCTTGGACGACACCTCGGCTGCTTCGTACGCCGCCACCTGCGACAAGCCGCTGGCCACGCCCAGATAGGATTGGCGAGCGCTTTGCGCGGCGGTGCGGCGCGCCGCTTCGAGATCCTGCTTGGACTTTTCTTCCAGCGCCACGGCTTCCTTCACCTTGCTGTTGACGGAAAAACCGGAGAAGATAGGGATGCTCCACTGCACGCCGACTGCGCTCTGGTCTGCGGTACCGGCCGGCAGGGCCACGTTGGTTCCGCCCTGGTAATTGTGCGAACGTTGCAGCACGATATCGGCCGTCGGCAGATGGCCTTCGCGGTTGGCCTTGACGGTGCGGTGAGCGATTTCGACGTTGATCTGGCTGTTGACCACGTTGAAGTTCTGGTTTTCGGCACTGGCTACCCAGGCATCCATCTTGGCCGGTTCGGGCATGGTGAGCTTGACGCCGGGGCGCAGCGAAGACAAATCGCCGGGCGTGCGGCCTATGATCTGTTGCAGCGCCGTGCGCTTGATTTCGAGATCGTTTTGCGCCGCCAATTCTTGCGCCACGGCGAGGTCGTAGCGTGACTGCGCTTCGTTGGTGTCGGTGATGGTGGTGGTGCCGACTTCGAAATTGCGCTTGGCCGAAGCGAGCTGTTCCGTGATCGCGACCTTGTTGGCCTGGATCGAGGTCAGCGTGTCTTGCGCGGTCAGCACATCGAAATAGGCTTGCGCCACGCGCAGGATCAAGTCTTCCTGCGCCTGCGAGAATTGCGCCTCGGTAGAAGTGGCCGAAAGCAAGCCGATCTGGTATTGCTCCCAGTTGGCCATGCGGAACAGCGGTTGCGTCAGCGTGGCGGTGTAACCGTTGCTCGGGTAGTGCGTATCGAGGCTGCCGAAGCCGGGCGTTGTCGCATCGTCCCGCAAGCCGTTCTTGAAGAACGAGCCGGTGACGCCGATCGTGGGCAGCAAGCCCGCGCGTCCCTGCGTGACCTTTTCCTCGCCCGCCGTCATGGCAGCCCTGGCACTTGCATAGACCGGGTCGTTGGCCAATGCTTCCTTGTAGATTTGCAGCAGGTCTTCCGCCTGCGCGTTCATCGTGACCAGGGTGCCGGCCACCATGGCGGCAACGAGAGTAAGGCGCATTACATTCTCCGAACGTTAGTTTGGTTTTAGTACGTCGGCATGCCCGGGTCGACTTGCTGCGACCAGGCGTGCACGCCGCCGGTGAGGTTGCTTACCTTGCTAAAACCGTTACGTTCGAGGAATGCCGCCACTTGCATGCTGCGTCCGCCGTGATGGCAGATACAGACGATTTCCGCCTCGGGATCGAGTTCTTCGATGCGTGCCGGCACAGTATTCATCGGCATCAGCGTCACATCGTCGATATGGCAGATCTCGTATTCCCGTTGCTCGCGCACGTCCAGCAAGAGCGGACGGGTGCGCGAGGCGTCGGCGAGCCATTCGGCCAGTTGGGGAGCCGTCAGTTGCTGCATGGCTCAGAACCGGAAATGCGAAGGCGCCGCCGCATGCTGCAGGGGCTTGATGCAGGTCTCGAACAGCTTCACGGTTTCAAAAACGGAGTCGGAGACGCGCGTCACGCATTGCGCGCTCATGACCGGCTCTTCGCCGATCACGGCGAGCAGACGGCCGCCGACTTTCAATTGCTTGAGGAAGGCTTCCGGCAAGACCGGCAGCGATCCCGAAATCACGATCACGTCATAGGCTTCGCTGCCCCAACCGTGGGCGCCATCGCCTTCGACCACGTCGACATTGGTCACGCCGTAGGCAGCCAGGTTCTTCGCGGCCAACTCCTTCAATTCAGGAAGGATTTCGACGGTGGTGACGTGGCGCGCGCGGTGCGCCAGCAAGGCGGCCATGTAGCCCGAGCCTGCACCGATTTCGAGCGCGGTTTCGTGCTTCTTGACCTTGGCTTCCTGCAGCAGGCGCGCTTCGACCTTGGGCGTCAACATGTTCTCGCCGCCGGGCAGCGGAATCTCTGTGTCGAAGAAAGCCAGGTCCTTGTAGGCTTGCGGGACGAATTGCTCGCGCTTGACCACGACCAGCAGGTCGAGGATGTCCTGATCCAGCACGTCCCAGGGACGGATCTGCTGTTCGATCATGTTGAAGCGGGCTTTTTCGATATTCATGATGACCACTCGTTTAGTGAAGAAAGATGGCATTTTATCGTTGATTCGCTGCCTGTTTCAAAGGCGAACCCCATTTCGGCAGGGGCGCGCATCCTTCTCCAATGGGCGCCATTTTAACCACCCGCCGTCGTTAGCGCATGCACAATGCGATAGTCCGTCGATTTAAGGGGACAGACGCACGAAAACAGGCACCGACCGCGAGAACCGCTTTCAAAAAGCCCATGGCGCAGCTGTCCCGCCTTGCCCTGGTCATTGTGAAACGGTTCTCTTGTTTATTTTTCCGGCTCCAGCAAACCGTTGAACAGGATATCGATATAGGTATGCAAATAGGCGATCGGATCGACCGGTGCCGGCTGGCAGAAGGCGAACGAATGTTTCCAGAGCATCAATTTGATCATCGGCGCCACAATCACCATCGTCACCTGCTCCGGATCGTGCTGGCGCAATTCACCGCGCGCCATGCCGCGTTCGAGCGCGCGCTGGATGATGGCATTGCCGCGCTGGATGAACTCGTCGTGGTAGAACTTCGCCACCTCGGGAAAATTGCCCGATTCGGCCAGCATCAGCTTGGTGATGCCGGAGAGCTGGGTTTCGCCCATGTGGCTCCACCAGCGCATCATCAAATCACGCAGCAAATCGCGGCTGTGACCTTCGAAATGGTCCATGGCCTGTTCGGCCTCGCCGAGCACGGGCAGCAGGTGTTCACGGATGACGGCTTTGAACAAGTCTTCCTTGTTCGTGAAATACAAATACAATGTACCCTTGGACACGCCGGCCTTGGCCGCCACGTCGTCCAGCCTGGTCGCGGCATAGCCGCGTTCGACGAACAGATCGAGGGCGGCGGCCAGCAATTCCTGCGGGCGCGCTTCCTTGCGCCGCTCCCAGCGGCCCTTGATCTTGTTGATCGGGCAATTCATGTTCACGACAGCAGGCTCCGGTAAAACAATAACTTACTCATGAGTCAGTAATATACGCTTCGCAGCGTTTAACGTCAAGAAATGTGCTGCTTGTTTGGGCAAGCGCGGCTGCAAATCTTAATATCATGGTAACCTTCGGGCCGGGCCGGATCATCGTGCCCGCATCTGATTTCGTTTCCCTTCAGTAACTGGAGATCATCTTGCCCGGCAATTGCCCCAGCGACCTCGACATCGGCTTCGCCGCCCTCAGCTATCTTCAAGTCGGCATACTCGGCGTGATCCAGGGGATTACCGAACTCTTGCCCATCTCCTCGACCGCTCACATGCGCGTGATCCCGGCCTTGCTGGGCTGGAACGACCCGGGTTCGGCCTTTTCCGCGGCGATGCAATTGGCGGCGCTGGCGGCCGTGGTCAGTTACTTCTGGCGCGACGTGCGCGAAGTGGCTTTCGGCAGCATTGCCGCCGTGCGCACGCGCGATTATCACAGCCCCAATTTCCGCCTGGCCGTGGCCATCGTGCTGGCCACGATTCCGATCGGCATTGCCGGCCTGCTGCTTTCGCCGGTTTTGAATGCCTGTAATTCGCCCTTGCGCAGCCTGAACGTAATCGGCGCTTCCTGCCTCGTGATGGCGCTTCTTTTGGCGATTGCCGAAGTCGCATGCAAGCATTTGCGCGTGGTGGAAAACATGCGGTTGCGTGACGCCTTGATCGTGGGGCTGGCCCAGGTCGGCGCGCTGATCCCCGGCGTATCGCGCTCGGGCTCGACCTTGACGGCGGCCTTGTTCCTGAACTTCAAGCGCGAAGAAGCGGCACGCTTTTCCTTTCTGCTCGGCTTGCCCGCGATCGCGCTGGCCGGCATGAAGGAGTTGTGGGTTTTGCACAAGGCGCATATCCCCCCCGAAACCTGGAGCCTGCTCCTGTTCGGCATCGTGGTGGCGTCGATCTCGGCTTTCGTCGCGATCTGGGGCTTGATGCGCTTCCTGGAAAAATTCTCCACCTGGCCTTTCGTCGCCTACCGTGCGATATTGGGCCTTGCACTTCTGATTGGTGTTAACATGGGGGCCTTCCACTAAGCACCATAAGTAGTACCCTCCATGTCGAATTCGCAAACCGAACAACAAGCCCTGCATGTCTTGCAGACCGTGTTCGGCTACCCCGCATTCCGCGGCCAGCAGGCCGAGATCGTGGCCCAGGTGGCGGGCGGGGGCGATGCGCTGGTCTTGATGCCCACAGGCGGCGGCAAGTCGCTGTGCTATCAGATTCCGGCGCTGGTGCGCCAAGGCGTGGGCGTGGTGATCTCGCCCTTGATCGCGTTGATGCAAGACCAGGTCGATGCGCTGGCCGAAGTCGGCGTGCGCGCGGCCTTCCTCAACTCCACGCAAAGCTTCGATGAAACCCTGCGCACCGAACGCATGGTGCGCAATGGCGAGCTCGACCTCGTGTATGTGGCGCCGGAGCGTTTGCTGACGCCGCGTTGCCTCGATCTGCTTGAATCGGCGCAGATCGCGCTATTCGCCATCGACGAGGCGCATTGCGTTTCGCAGTGGGGGCATGATTTCCGCCCGGAATACATCAAACTCTCGATCCTGCACGAGCGTTTTCCCGCGGTGCCGCGCGTCGCACTCACCGCCACAGCCGATGCGCAGACGCGCCAGGAAATCATACGGCGCCTGCAGCTGGAAGACGCGCGCCAGTTCGTCTCTTCGTTCGACCGGCCCAACATCCGCTACCAGATCGTGGAAAAGGATAACGGGCGCAAGCAATTGCTCGACTTTATCCGTAACGAGCATGCGGGCGACGCCGGCATTGTGTATTGCCTGTCGCGCAAGAAGGTCGAAGAGACGGCGGAATTTTTGAATGAAAACGGCGTGCGCTCGCTCGCTTACCACGCCGGCATGGAAACGGCGCAGCGCGCCACCAACCAGGCGCGCTTCCTGCGCGAAGAATCCATCGTCATGGTCGCGACCATCGCCTTCGGCATGGGCATCGACAAGCCCGACGTGCGCTTCGTGGCCCACCTCGACCTGCCCAAGAGCATAGAAGGCTATTACCAGGAAACCGGACGCGCCGGGCGCGACGGCGCACCGGCCAATGCCTGGATGGCTTACGGCTTGCAAGATGTGGTGCAGCAGCGCCGCATGATAGAAGAATCCGAAGCCGACGAGAATTACAAGCGCGTGCAGAGCGGCAAGCTCGATGCCATGCTGGGCCTGTGCGAAACGCTGCATTGCCGCCGCGTGCGCCTGCTCGAATACTTCGGCCAGGAGGCCGAGCCCTGCGGCAATTGCGACACCTGCCTCAACCCGGCCGTGTCGTTCGACGCCACGGTGCCGGTGCAAAAGCTGCTGTCGGCAATCTATCGTACCGATCAACGTTTCGGCGCCGGACACGTGATCGATGTGCTGCGCGGCACCGATTCCGAAAAAGTCAAGCAATGGGGGCACGAGCGGCTCTCCACCTATGGCATAGGTGCAGACCGTAACGATGCCGAGTG
>DASVYZ010000211.1:0-2595 GCA_036391935.1 Burkholderiaceae bacterium
GAGCTGCGCGTGCATCCCACCCTGATCCCGGCGAAGCGCCTGATCGCCAACGTCGAGGGCGCAATGAACGCCGTGCTGGTGCAGGGAGACGCCGTGGGCGCGACGCTGTATTACGGCAAGGGCGCGGGCGCAGAACCCACCGCCAGCGCGGTGATCGCCGACCTGGTGGATGTGACGCGCATGCACACCGCCGATCCTGGAAATCGTGTGCCGCACCTTGCGTTCCAGCCGGAGCAGCTGGTTAATTTACCCATCTTGCCGATGGACGCAGTGGAGAGCAGTTACTACCTGCGCATGCGCGTGTGGGATGAGCCCGGCGTGCTTGCCGATATTACCCGCGTGCTTGCCGACGAAAAAATTTCCATCGACGCCGTGATCCAGAAGGAGCCGGGCGAAGGCGAAGACGAAGCCGACCTGGTATTGCTCACCCACCGCACCCGCGAAAAACTCATCAACGACTCGATCGCGCGGCTGGAACAGTTGCCGGTAGTGGTGGGCAAGGTGACGAGGTTGCGCATGGAAGGGTTGGGGAAATAATTCTTCGCGCCAATCTGTCATTTCGAGCGTAGCGAGAAATCTTAAGATTCCTCACTCTGTTCGGAATGGCAGCCGCACCGGAATAACAGCAATGAAACGAAGCGAGTAACGCTATGAAATACATCTCCACACGCGGCAATTCACCTGCAAAAACTTTTACTGAAATCCTGCTGGGCGGTCTCGCGCCCGATGGCGGGCTGTACCTGCCGGAGCAATATCCGCAAGTGACGCGCGCCGAACTGGATGCGTGGCGCGGGCTTTCTTATGCCGATCTCGCTTGCGCGGTGCTGTCGAAATTTGCTACCGACATTCCGGCGGACGATCTCAAGGCCATTGTCAGCAAGACTTATACCGCTGCGGTTTACGGCAATGGCCGGGCCGACAGCAATGCGGCAGACATCACGCCGCTGCGCACCCTGGAGCCGGGCGTGCATATCCTCGAACTCTCCAACGGCCCGACGCTGGCGTTCAAGGACATGGCGATGCAGTTGCTGGGCAACCTGTTCGAATACGCGCTGGCAAAACAGAATGCAGAATTGAACATCCTCGGCGCAACCTCCGGCGACACCGGTTCCGCCGCCGAATACGCAATGCGCGGCAAGCGCGGCATCCGCGTATTCATGCTCTCGCCCAACGGAAAAATGTCCGCGTTCCAGCGCGCGCAGATGTACTCGCTGCAAGACCCCAACATCTTCAATATCGCCATCAACGGCATGTTCGACGACGCGCAGGACATGGTGAAAGCGGTGTCCAACGATCACGCCTTCAAGGCCAGGTACAAGATCGGCACGGTCAATTCGATCAACTGGGCGCGCGTGGTGGCCCAGGTGGTGTATTACTTCCGCGGCTATCTGTCGGCCACGGCGGACAATGCGCAAAAAGTGTCGTTCACCGTCCCCTCTGGCAACTTCGGCAATATCTGCGCCGGCCACATCGCGCGCATGATGGGCTTGCCGATTGCCCGCCTGGTGGTTGCCACCAACGAGAATGACGTGCTGGACGAATTCTTCCGTACCGGCGTCTACCGCGTGCGCAAATCGGCCGAGACTTACCATACCACCAGCCCCAGCATGGATATCAGCAAGGCCTCGAACTTCGAGCGCTTCGTCTACGATTTGCTGGGCCGCGATGCCGAGCGCGTGCGGGCCCTGTTTAAGAAGGTGGAGACTTCGGGGGGCTTCGATCTGTCCGGCGCGCCGGGCAGCGATGGCGACGAATTCAAGCGTATCGCCCAATACGGTTTCGTATCCGGCAAGTCGGTGCATGCCGACCGCATTGCCACCATACGCGATGTGCAGTCGCGCCATGGACTCACTATCGATACCCACACCGCCGACGGTGTGAAGGTGGCGCGCGAATACCTTGAGCCGGGCGTACCCATGATCGTGCTGGAAACGGCCTTGCCGGCCAAGTTCAATGAGACGATACGCGAAGCGCTGGGGCATGATGCCGAGCGCCCGGCCGGGTTCGAGAACATTGAAAGCCTGCCGCAGCGGTTCGAGGTGATGGCGGCTGATGTGGCGAAGGTGAAGCAGTTCATCGCTGCTCGCACCGGGCTATAGGCCTCTCGCAGGTTGTGCCGGGCGGTGCAGGCTGGGCGCAGCGAAGCCAATGTTGGGCGGTCGCGCCTGATGTATTCCATTTAAAGCCGACCATGTTGGGCTTCACTTCGTCCTGCGCCAACCTACGGCCGCACGAATAAAAAAACGCCGTCCCCGCCAAAACAGGAACGGCGCTTTTGTTTGAGCCGCAACTTACTTGGTGCTGGTCGTCACTGCCACCGTCGTGCCCGGCGCCATACGCGAAGCGATGCGCGTATCGCTCTTCAACAGATCGACCTCGTCGCCCATGATGTGCGCTGCTTCGATCAGGAGCACGTCCTTCGCTTCCTTGGCAGCCTTTTCCGCCGCCAGTTCGGAGCTTAGCGAACGCTCGCTGGCTTGCAGACCGTCGTCGCGCATCGAATTGGCCTTCTCCACGATGGCTTGCTTTTCGGCTGCGGTCTTGCCCGCTTCGGCGGCCTTTTCGCGCGCCTTGGTCTTGGCTTCTTCGGCGTCG
>DASVYZ010000212.1:0-2335 GCA_036391935.1 Burkholderiaceae bacterium
GGCCCCTCCGGCTGCGGCAAGTCGACACTGTTGCGCATGGTGGCCGGGCTGGAAGAGGTGACCGACGGCGAGATCCGTATCGGCGATGTGCTGGCCAACGATTTGCACGCCTCCAAGCGCGGCGTGGCCATGGTATTCCAATCGTATGCGCTCTACCCGCACATGACGGTCGAGCAAAACATGGGCTTCGCGCTCAAGATGGCCGGCATGGCCAAGCCCGACATCGCCTCGCGGGTGAAACGGGCAGCCGAAATTCTGCAGATTGCCCATCTGCTTGATCGCAAGCCCAAGGCGCTCTCGGGTGGCCAGCGCCAACGTGTCGCCATCGGCCGCGCCATCGTGCGGCAGCCCAAGGTGTTCCTGTTCGACGAACCGCTATCGAATCTCGATGCCTCGCTGCGGCAAAACATGCGCATCGAGCTCTCCAAGCTGCATCGCGAGCTGGGCGCCACCATGATCTACGTCACGCACGACCAGGTCGAAGCGATGACCCTGGCCGACCGCATCGTGGTATTCAATGCCGGCGTGGTGCAGCAGGTCGGCAAGCCGCTGGAACTGTACGATCACCCGAGGAACCTGTTCGTGGCCGGCTTCCTCGGTGCGCCGAAGATGAACCTTCTTCCGGCACGGATGATCGACGGCTTGGCCGAACTGGCGGGTGGGCAGCGCGCGGCAGCGGCGGTCGATCTGGGCGAGACCGCAGCCGGTGCGGCACTCACTCTGGGCGTACGCCCCGAGCCTCTGCAACCCGCGCAGGCCGACACCCCCGGCGCGATTGCCGCCGAAGTGATCTTGACGGAACACCTGGGCGACCAGATGCTGGCTTACCTGCGTCTGTCCGGCGTGGCGGAAGACGTGTGCATGAAGCTGCCCGGCCATGGCGCCAGGCTCCGCTTTGGCGATACCATATACGTGACGTTCCCTCCGGAACATTGCCTGCTGTTCGATGCCGCAGGCAACGCCTATCCCCGACTCGGCAAGCAATGAAGATCCTGCACAATCATCTGGGCTATCAAACAACGGCGCGCAAGATTGCGCTAGTGCAGTCGGGCGCGACGCCGCCCTCGCAAAGCTTCACTGTCTACGACGCCGATACACGCGAAGCCGCGCTGCATGGCAATCTCGCGCCGCGCGGCAAGGTAGCGCAATGGCGCGACTGGCAATTCTGGGAAGCCGACTTCACCGCGCTCGAGAAACCGGGAAGCTACATGATCGCGCTCGACGGCACCATGCCGCCGGTGGTCTCGCACCCCTTCGAGATCGCCGGGCAGCTATACGATGGCCAGATCGTATCGAACCTGGTGCATTACTTCAAATCACAGCGCTGCACCGGCGTGTTCGACATCGCAGACCGTTCGCGCCCCAAGTATGGCAGCAGCGAACGCGTCGACGTGCATGGCGGCTGGTACGATGCCTCGGGCGATGCGTCGAAGTACCTGTCGCACCTGTCCTACGCCAACTTCATGAACCCGCAGCAGACGCCGCAGGTGGTGTGGAACCTGATCGACGGGCGCGCGCGCATGGGCGCGCAATCGATGTGGCTCGACGAGCGCATCGTCGACGAGGCGCTGCATGGCGCCGACTACCTGATGCGCATGCTCGATCCGGCCGGCTATTTCTACATGACCGTGTTCGACAAATGGAGCAAGGACGTCGAACAGCGCGACATCTGCAGCTATACCACGCAGCAAGGCCACAAGTTCGAGACTTACCAGGCCGGCTATCGCCAGGGCGGCGGCAGCGCCATTGCCGCGCTGGCGCGGGCGGCGGGCTTGCCGCGCGACGGCGGGCATGCGCGTGCGGATTATCTCGCTGCCGCCGAACGTGCCTTCACCCATCTCGAACAACACAACCTGGCGTATCTGGACGACGGACAGGAAAACATCATCGACGACTATTGCGCCCTGCTCGCCGCGACGGAACTGTTCCAAGCCGGCGGCAAGGACGTCCATCTGCAGGCGGCGCAAAAGCGCGCGCAGCGGCTCGCCGCGAGGCAGGACGCGGCAGGATGGTTTTGGGCCAATGATGGCAAGACGCGCAGCTATTTTCACGCCGTCGAGGCCGGTTTGCCCGTCGTGGCGCTGCTGCGCTTCGCCGAAGTTGCGCCGCAATCGAACATGGCGGCCACAGCCAGGCAATGCGCACAACGCGCGCTGCAGCACGACCTCGTCCTGACCTTGCATGGCGATGGCAATCCCTTCTACTACCCCAAACAGGTCGTGGCCATGCCGGGCGCGCCCGCGCGCGCGCAATTCTTCATCGCGCATGACAATGAAAGCGGCTATTGGTGGCAGGGCGAAAATGCCAGGCTCGGCTCGCTCGCTTCGGCCGCGCT
>DASVYZ010000213.1:0-1945 GCA_036391935.1 Burkholderiaceae bacterium
CGCCCCAATGCATCGTCTTCCGCGGGCTATGTGGACCTCGATACCAAGTGGCGTGTCAACGATAGCTGGCTCGTCACGACCAAGGTCGGCTACACGCGCGGCACGGGGGAGACGCCGCATGACTACGGTTACGAAGCCTACCTGATCAATTCGCCGTTGGTCTACCAGATGAACGGCACGGGCGGACCGGCCAATGTGTCTTTTCCCGGTGTCGACACCGCCAATTTCAACAATCCCAACAATGTGATCAACGGCGGGAGCTGGTCGCAATCGGTGCGCGTGGTCGATTCGGAATCGTATGGCCAGGCCGATGCGCTGTGGTCGATCAATGAAGGCGTGATCGAGAGTGCGAAGTTCGGCGCCCGTTTCGCCGAGCATATCCGCTCCGCCAGCGGCAACAATTTCAGTTGCGCGGCCGACGTCGGGGATCCTTGCACCTCGTTTTCCAGCGTGCCCATGCCGGCGTGGAACGGCACGGTGTCGCCGTCCAACTTCGGTTCCGGCATCGGCGCCGGTTCCGGCTTCCTGTCCCATTTCTGGGTGATGGATCCCGCCAACATCGTGGCGTGGGAACAGCAGTACAACAACGTGCCGACGGGCCCGAATTACCAGGGCAACTTCAACGTGACGGAGAAGGATTCGGCCATCTACGGCATGGTCAATCTTGCCGGCCAGGGCTGGCGCGGCAACGCCGGTCTGCGCCTGGTCGACACCAGGCAATACAGCAGTTCCTACAACCTCGATGCCAACAGCAATTTCTACAAGGTCGAGGTCACGCATGACTACGCCAATGTCCTGCCCAGCGCCAATCTCAAGTTCGACTTGAGCAAGGACTTGGTGGCCCGCCTGGCCGCCTCGGAAACGATGTCGCGCGCCGACTATTCCGCGCTGTCGCCGGCGGTGCAGTTGAACAACCTCGACCTGACCGGATCTGGCGGCAATTCCGACTTGAAGCCGATCCGCTCCATCAATTACGACGCCACGCTGGAATGGTATTTCGCGCCGCAATCGATCCTTTCGGCCGGCCTGTTCTACATGAACATGCCTTCCTACGTCACCTTCGGCTACAACACGCGGCATCTGCTCGACACCACCACCAACAACTTTGCGGACTTCATCGTCACTTCGCCCTACAACATCTCAGCCAACAACAAGGGCCTGGAACTGGCGTGGCAGCAATCGTTCGGCGGCGGTTTCGGCGGCTTGCTCAACTATACCTATGCCGATGGGCACGACGCGAACGGCGTCGCGCTCGTCGGTTCATCCAAGGATACGGCCAACTTCGAGGCATATTATGAAAACAACGCGTTCAGTGCGCGTGTGGCCTATACCTACCGCTCATCCTTCCTGGTCGGCTTGGCCAACGTCTCGCCTCAGCATGCATCCGGCCTCGGCACCGTGGCGGCCTCGCTGAACTACAAGATCAACGACAATTTCACGCTCACCTTCGACGGGCTGAATCTGAACAATCCCGTCATCAAGTACTACACGAATGCCGAGCAGCCGCAGGCGTTCTACTCCAGCGGAAGGCAGTATTACCTCGGGGTGCGCATCGCGATGTGACCTTCTCTTCGAAGCCGGTAGGGTGTTGCCGCGCTTTTTTCCCGACGGCGGCCGTCTTCCAGCGGCTCGCCGTTTTTTTCTTTCACCGTGTTTTTTTGAACTTGAAATAACGTGAACCAGTTCATCGCCCTGGACATAGGCGGCAGCAAAAGCCGCATCGCCCTGATCGAAAACGGCGGCATCGCCTGGCGCAATGAAGCCGAGACGCCGCGCGCCCAAGGGCCGGCTGCCATGCTCGAGCAAATGCTGGCGCTGCACGCCCCCTTGCGTACGCTCCATGCACCGATAGGCGTGGCGATTACGGGACAGATCGTGGACGGCTGCGTCACGGCGCACAACGGCGCCATGCTGCCCGGCTGGAGCAATTATCCGCTGCGCCGGG
>DASVYZ010000214.1:0-3588 GCA_036391935.1 Burkholderiaceae bacterium
CTCTGAGCACCTTAGCACGATTTTTGCCGCCGGTCATCGGTAGTTAAGCGGCGAAAATGCCGTGCTGAAACAATTTTTAGTTCGGCTTGAATGACGAAATGAAGGTGGCCGCCTCTTCCCTGACAACCTCCTTTTCCGGCCCCAGTACGATCACCTGGTAGGCGCGCTTGCCGCTGACAGCGAAATGGGCGATCAGCAATATCGGCGGGCCACCGGCCGGGGTGCCGGCGGCTTCGATGTCGACCGCATCGCCCGTGGCAGGCAGGGTTTTGCTCTTGCCGCCGATGTTATTGACTAGCGCATCCTGCATTAGTTTCAAGGCGGCACGCGCCTGGACCGGGTCGGGCATTTCCACGCTGCCGACGGCAAAGCTGACATGATCGACTTCGGCGCCGGTCATGCTCATCGTGACCTGGGCGTCGCCCAGCTGGATCGGACGCGCCATGGTGGCGGGTTTGGCCGGCAGCAGGACGGTGTAGGGCGCGTCCTTGCCGTGGATTTCGCGCCAGTTGAATTTGGGATCGCAGGCGGCCAGCGCAAGCAGGCCGACAGTGGAGAGGAGCAGGAGTTTTCGCATGGGCGCATCATACAACAGTCCACTTGCACAAAAGCATCTCCCGTGTACTATGCTATAAAGATCGGCAACATCCTCACCGAGATGACTAAATTCGACTTTTCAGTCAAAACGCGCGACGGTTCCAAGATCGTCAGCGTCGTCATTGCCGCGGTTGACCGGGAAGAGGCTGAGCGCCGGCTGCGCCAGATGTACCGCGATTGCGAAGTCTTGAGCTGTGAAATCAAACAGGCGGAAGACAGGATACGGCCGTCGGCCACGCTCGAAGACATCCTGTCCATCATTTCGAAGTAGTCATTCGACGAACTTCGACGCGAGCAATTCCTCCAGCAACTCGTCATAGTCGTGCGCGCCGCGGCTGTTCGGCGCATGCTCGAACACGGTCTTGCCGAAGGCCGGGCTTTCCGCCAGGCTGACATTTTCCGCGATCCGCGTGTGGCAGACTTCGCCGCCGAACTTTTCTTCGACCGTGCGCAACACGTCCCAGGCCATGCGGCGCCGGCCGTCGAAGCGCGTCAACAGGTAGCGCCGCGCCACGCGCCGTTTCAATACCGGCTCGAGCGCGTTCAAGGTCTTGGTGATCTGTTCCGCACCCTTGGCCGAGAGGTAGTCGGCCGAAATCGGCACGATCACGCAGTCGGCGGCGAAGATCGCGTTCAGGGACAGCACGCCGACCAGGGGCGAGCAATCGAGCACGAAGATTTGTCCAGCCTGCGCCAGTTGTTCGTTGCGCAAGCCGGCATTCAAGCGGTTGACGATGTTATAGCCCTTGCCGTACAGCGAATCGACCTTGGACAATTCCATGTGCGATGGAATGACTTGCATGCCCTTGGGCGAGGGTTTGAGCAACTCGCGCAAGGGGCGGTTGCGCTGGAAGGTGGCCAGGAGCGTTTCGTCGCCCGATTGCGCCGTCACGCCGGCCACGCTGGAGAATTGCGCCTGCGGGTCGAGGTCGATCGCGCAGGGTTCGCGTGCGCGCCGTGCCAAGGCCGCCGCCAGGTTCAATGCCGTGGTGGTTTTTCCTACCCCGCCCTTTTGATTGAAGACCGCAACGATCGTCATGGCCATTGTGACCTTTTCCTGCATGGCCCCAGCCATGCAGGACACGAAGCGCCCCTCGCCCGCAGGCGGGAGAGAGGCAGGGGGCGAGGCAAATCATGAAACATCCGACCTCACCGGCGCACGCAAAACACAGGTTCATTCTTGAGCCATGGTAACGCAGTTGGGGCGGATGGGGAATCCCGTCGGATTTTGCCGCTTGTTTTTGTGGCTTATCTTTGTGGCGGGCCTTCCGGGTGGTTCTTGCGCATTGCTTCGTGCAGCCTCTCGAGCTGGGCCGGGCTCAGCAGCTTGCCGAGCTGGGTATCGGTATCGCGCCGGATGGCGTCGATCTTCTCGTGCTGCTCGCGCAACAGGCGTTCGACAGCCTGTGCCGTCTTGGCGTCGGCGCCAGTGACGGCGGCCACATCGACGCGCGGCGGCGGCATCTGGCTTGGTTGGGCCAGGCAGCTTGCCGAGGCGAACAACAGCGCGAATACAATGTGGTGGTGGGAAAAGGCCTTCATGATTTGCCCCTTTCAGCGTATCCCCGTAATCGGGTAGGAGACCTTAGCTTGCGCCGCAAATGTGCAGCAATCGTGTGAAACCTGTGCAGAAAATATGGAGATTACGCCAATTCAAAGCGATAACCCACCCCATACACCGATTGCAGGCAGTCGATGCCGGGCAGCGCCGCAGCCAATTTGCGCCGGATGTTCTTGATGTGCGAGTCGATGGTGCGGTCGCTGGTGTCGCGCTGGTCGTTGTGGCACAGATCGAGCAATTGCTGGCGCGAATAGACGCGCTCGGGGTGGCCGATCAGTTCGGCCAGGAGGCGGTATTCGACCGGGGTCAGGTTCAGTGGCGCCCCCTTGACCGCGATGCGCATGCTTGCCGCGTCGATGGAGATCGTCGATTCGGCCGCGGCGAGCACGCTGCCCTGTGCGCGGCGCAGTTGCGCCTTGACCCTCGCCATGACTTCGCGCGGTGAAAACGGCTTGCACACATAGTCGTCGGCGCCGGCATCGAGGCCGAGCAGACGGTCGACCTCATCGATGCGCGCGGTCAACATGATGATGGGCAGCGTGGCGAAGCCGCGCACGGCCTGGCACACCTCGATGCCGTCCATGCCCGGCAACATCAAGTCGAGCAGCAGCAAATCGGCCGGCGTCTCGCGCAAGAATGCCACCGCCTGGCAGCCGTTGCCGATCTGCGTGGCGCGGTAGCCGGCGGCTCTGCAATAGTCGGCCAGCAGGGCGGCAATCTTTTCGTCGTCTTCGACAATGACGACATGGGAAGCGGCAGTGGAGTTGGCGGCTTGATTCATGTTCGCTCCAGCGGCAGATGGATCAGCATTTTCACGCCGCCCAGGGTGGACGGCATGGCGGCGATGGTGCCGCCGTGCGCTTCCACGAGCGACTTGCAGATGGCAAGGCCCAGGCCGCTGCCGCCGCGGTTGCGGCTGCGCGCCTGGTCCACGCGGTACAGCCGCTCGAACAATTTCTTGTGCGCGCCGTCGGGCACGCCCGGCGCGCTGTCTTCAACGCAAACCTCGGCCAGCATACCTTCGGCGCGAGAAGACAGCACGATGCTGCCGCCCGCATCGGTATAGCGTATGCTGTTTTCCAGCAGATTGGACATGACCTGGGCCAAGCGCCCGGCGTCGCCGAGCACGGGAAGCGCCTGCCCCGGATCGCGCAGCATCAGGCGCAAGCCCGCCTTGGCGGCGCGCACCTGGAAATTTTCGCCGAGTTCGCGCACCAGTTCCGCCAGGTCGAGCCTTTCCTTGTGGTAGTGCAGGCCGCCCGATTCGGCCAAAGCCAACTGGTAAAGATCGTCCACCAGCTTGTTCAAGCGCAGCACTTCGCCATGCAGCGATTCGAGCGCATTGGCGTCGGCGCGGCGTATGCCGTCCTGCAGCGCTTCGATCTCGCCGCGTATCACCGAGAGCGGCGTGCGCAATTCGTGCGACACGT
>DASVYZ010000215.1:0-2720 GCA_036391935.1 Burkholderiaceae bacterium
TGCCCCAATCGCGTGGTCCAACTTTCACTTGATTGGGGCGGGACTCGTCGTGCTGGCCATCCGGGCGTTTTACTTCCCACAGGTTTGGGTGCCGTGGGCTATTGCCGCCTGCGGCGGTTGGCTGGCAATCTCACCGTGGGCCCTGGAGTTCGCCGATCACGTTTCGCAAAGCGCCCACTCGATCATAGCGGGTGTCATTGCGGTATCGCTCTCCGTGCCGGGGATATATGGAGCCAAGGGAAGATGAGCGCGGTTTGCATGCCCGGTTCATAACAGGCTCTAGCGGAATAATCGGAACCTTCTAACGATACGTCACCAAAGCGCCATCACGCGACTTTTCCAGGTGCGAGAAATTGTTGAGGTAGCTCAAGCTCACCCGCGCCGGCTTGCCTTCCGCTCCAGGCTGGAACATCAGCTTGGTCACAGCGCTGTTCACCAGCGACCAGTTCAATTGGAACACCTGCGCATCGGTCATGCCCAGCACATGCTGGATCAGCGTGGCAATGGTGCCGCCCGAGGTGAAGACGACGATGCGTTGCGAACCGCCGTTGTCGATGAGCCGGGTCAAGGCCGTCACGCAGCGCTGGCGGAAGACGGGCCAGCTCTCACTGTATTGCTCGTCATGCCGGCCGCTCATCCAGCGCCCCATCGCATCCTCGAACACCTGCTGGAACGCCTTCTTGCCATTCTCGTGCCGTGCCAGGAAATGCTTGATCTCTTGCGGGTCGGCGAACTCGGGCCGGTGACGCAACATGATTTCGTCGTGATCGTATTCGTTGAAGCCGGCGTCGACGCTTTGGCTTGGCTGGTTGGCCGGTGCCAAGGTTTCAAGGCAGGCTTGGGCGGTTTGGCGGTGGCGCTGCAGGTCGCCGGTGACAACGTGGTCGAAACGCAGCCCGCATTCGGCGAACCAGGCGCCGAGAATGCGGCCTTGCTCCATGCCCAGGGGTGAGAGTTGATCGTAGTTGGCTGTGCCAAACGAGGCTTGTCCATGGCGGACCAGGTAGAGTTGTCCCATACGTTTTTTCGATTAGCGAGGACGGCTATTTTCGCATAGGAGCTATCCTTACCCGCAAGTGTGAGTACTCCTACGAAGGCATTGAGAGAAGTATGCAACGATTAACGCGCACGGGAGGCGCTACGACAGCCGGCTATGCCTCGGCAGCTTCGCTGCAAGATAATCATGCTGGTCCGCCAGCACATTGCGCCCTGAAAGAATGAAGTGCTCGTAACGGCAAGGTGCATACGGCGCATAGATCAACGGCCGGAACTCGTGCACCAGCAAGGATCCCTTTTGCTGATTGCATTGCTTGCAAGCCGTGACGCAATTCATCCACGTATCCTTGCCGCCGCGCGTGCGCGGCAGGATGTGGTCGCGCGAGAGCTGGCTGCGGTGGAATTGCTTGCCGCAATAGGCGCAGGTGTGACGGTCGCGCTTGAACAGCAAATCGTTGTTGTCGCCCAGCGGCAGCACCGCACGCAGCTTGCGCGCCATGATTTCACTGCCGGCGATGGCGATGATGGGTTTGACGATGATGCGCGACTGGATGCCAGTCTTGCCGTAGCCGCCGCGAAAAACAAACTCCCTCTCCCCCAGCTCCCAGGCCACCTTGCCGATGGCGTAGTAGTGGATGGCATCTTGCGGCGGCACCCAATCGAAAGGATTGCCGGCGATATCGAGGACAAGGATGTGTGCGCTCATTGCTGCCCGCTCAATTCATCAAATAAAGCGTGATGTTGCGACCAAGACTTCGCCTAAGACTTTAACACCGTCAAGCCTTTCTGTGTGGATAAATTGAGCAAATGACAAGCACGTTACACGATACCGGCGATTCCCGCATAGACGCCGAAACCGGCGGTCAGCGCAATCGTGGCCGCCACCACCGCGGCATAGGGGCCGGACAGGCGGTACGGCTCCGGCAGGCGCCGCGCCAGCAGGTAGAGAAAGCCCAATACCACGGGCAACAATAGCGCATTCATCACCTGCACCCCGACCGACAGACTGACCAGATTGACGTCGCAAGCCACCACCAGGCCGGCCGAGCCGAGCACGGCGGCGAAGATACCGTAGAACCATGGCGCCTCGCGCGGTGCCAGGTCCAGCGTATGGCGCACGCCGAGCACTTCGCCGATCGAACGCGCCGCCGTCAAGGCCACCACGATGGTGGCGACCAGGGCCGCGCCGCTCATGCCGAGCGCGAACAAGAGCCGCCCCGTGCCCTGCCCCAGCACTGGCGTGATGGCGCCGGCGATCTGCTGCACCGTATCGAGCGTATGGCCGGTGGCGGCGGCCCCGAGCGCGGCCGCCACAGCAATCAGCACGGCGGCCATGATCGCTTGCGTCAGCACGGCGCCGACGGCGGTATCCCAGCGAGCAGCGCGCAAGTCCGAAAGCTGCAAGCCTTTTTCCACTACTGAGGATTGCTGGTAAAACACCATCCACGGCATGATGACGGCGCCGACGTTTGCTGCCGCCAGGTAAAGATACTGCGTGTCATGCCAGGGAATGGCAAGCGAGCCGGCCAGCATCGCGCCCCCCTGCGGGTGCGCGCGTAGCGCGACGACGATGAATACCAGTTCGAAGGCGCCGACGGCCAGCGCGATGCGTTCCACCGAGAGATAGGAGCGCGTGACCACCATCAGAATCAAGCCACCCACGATCGCCGGCATGCTGAGCCAGGCCGGCACGCCGAACAGCATGCCCACGCCAGCCAGACCGC
>DASVYZ010000216.1:0-4059 GCA_036391935.1 Burkholderiaceae bacterium
GCATAGGGCGCGCGGATGCCGATGTTTTCGCGCAGCGTGCCGAAGAACAGGGTCGAATCCTGCGCCACGTAACCCATATTGCGCCGCACATCGGCCGGGTCGAGCTGGCGCAGGTCGACGCCGTCGAGCAGCACGGCGCCCTGGGTCGGCGCGTACAGGCCCAGCATGAGCTTTTGCAGCGTGCTCTTACCCGAGCCGATACGGCCCAACACCACCACATGCTCGCCCTGGCGGATGCGGAAGCTGACGCCGCGCAGCGCGTTTTCCTCGCGCCCGGGGTAGGAAAAATGCACGTCGCGGAATTCGATGTCGCCGCGCAGTTCCGGGCGGTGCACGAAGGAGGATTCGTCGCTGCGTTCCGTCGGCGCGGCCATGATGCCTTCGAGCGCCTTCATGGCATTTTGCGCATTTTCGTATTGCAGCAGCAAGCCCACCACCTGGCCCAGCGGTGCCATGGCGCGGCCGGCCAGCATGGTCGCGGCGATCAGTCCCCCCATGGTCAGCATGCGTTCATGAATCAGGTAGACACCGGCCACGATCACCGCTATGTTGACGAATTGCGCAATGCCGGATGCACCGTTCATCGAAGACGCCGACAACAAGCGCAGTTCGCCCGAGACGCGCGCGAGATAGGCCGTGGTCTTTTCCCAGCGCGATTGCATCTGGTTCTCGGCGCCGTTGGCCTTGATGGTCTCCAACGCCGTCAGGCTTTCCACCAGCGTGGCATTGCGCTGCGCGGCGGCGCGGAACGTGGTTTCGGTCAGGCCGCGCATGCGGTGCTGCACGATGTAGCTGTAGACCAGCACCACGATGATGCCGAAAATGGGAATGAACACCAGCGGCCAGCAGATCCACAGGATCGCGAGCAGGAACAGGGCGGCAAAGGGCAAGTCGATCACCGCCGTCACGGTGGCCGAGGCGATGAAGTCGCGCACCATCTCGAACGAACGCAGGTTGGAAGCGAAGGCTCCCACCGAGGCCGGGCGCTGCGACAGGCGCATGCCCAGCACGCGTTCCATGATCAGGGCGGACAATTTGATGTCCACGCGCGCGCTGGCCAGATCGACGAACTTGCCGCGCAACAGGCGGATGATGTAATCCATGATGAGCACCAGCGTCATGCCGCCGGCGAACACCCAGAGCGTTTCGACGGCGAAGTTCGGCACCACGCGGTCGTACACATTCATCGAAAAGATCGGCATGGTGATGCCGAACAGGTTGATCAGCAGCGCCGCCGCCAGGATATCCTTGAAGATGGCGCGCTGGTCCAGGATCGCACCCCAGAACCAGTGCCGCTCGCGCACCTGGGCCACCGGCGGCGTGCGGTCGTCGAAGCGGAAGCGCGGACGCGCGAAGATCACCACGCCGGCGTAGCGCGCCTCGAGTTCGGCACGCTTCAATGTCACCTCGCCCTGCCCCGCATCGGGAAACAGCAGGCGCGCTTCGCCGCTATCGGCGTCCCAGCTGTGCAGGATGCAGGCTTCGTCTCCGGCCAGGAGCAGAATGGCCGGCAGCAGGGCCGGCTCGATCTTGTTCAGCGGACGGCGCACCACCTTGGCCGAAAAGCCGGCATGCGAGGCGGCACGCGCGAACAGCGACGGGGTCAAGCCTTGCCTGGTCAAGGGCAAACCGGCCGAGAGCGCCGCGCGGGTGCTGGGCCGGCCGTGGATGCGGGTCAGCTCGACCAGGCAATCGAGCAGCGGATCGGGATGCAACTGGTCTTCCGCCATGCCCTTGCCCAGGCCCAAGCCTGCACCCGGCCTGCCCGCCTCATTGGCGGGAGCGGCATCGCGATTGGCCGGCAGTTGCTGGTTTTGCGTCATGGCGGGTTGGTAATTTTCTGCACTTTCCGAAAGTTACCATATGAAAGCGACAACAGCGTGTCTGAATTGTTAACTTAGGAAAGATATAATGATATTTAACGTTTCGGAGCCAAAAATCGGCATATTCCCTTTGTTTCGAGGATTTTTCGGCCCCAGGAGAAATGTAAAACTCGGGTCGGACATTTAACAAATGTCGAACAGGCCAGCATGCCCCGAGAAGCGAAATTGTGGGGCGGGCGAGCGAAGCGCTACCCGCCGCGTGCGCCAAATAACGCCCCTGCGCTACTGAAGGCGAATGCTTCGCCCCTTACCCTGCTGATAGAAGTTGCGCCAGGCGTCTCGCATGGGCGCGCAATTCTGGTACGGCAATCGCCTCCCAATAACGCGCCTTGAGCATGGGGCCGAGATAGAACAGACCTGATGCCGCGTGCCCCTGTCTGTCGATCACGCGATACTCGCCATCGACCTCGAAGCCGAGCTTCAAATCATCCTGCCTGATAGTGCCTTCGTCGCGCAATTGCGCGATCAGTGGCGCATCCATGCGCGTGATGTCGTAGTTCGGCCCGGTGCAATTGACCACCTTGGCCACGCGGATCTGGCGTTCGTTGCCGCTGCCGCGTTCGCGCAGCGTGACGCTCACGCCGGCCGCGTCGATCGCATAGCCTTGCACATAGCCCGCCAGGACTTCGACCTGGCCAGACTTCAGCATCTGGGTCAGGCGCAGATGTGCGACCGGCGCCAAACGGTGACGGTGGATGTCCCAATAGGCGACCGCCTGGCGCAGGAAGCGGCGCCGTTCCGTCAAGGGCAGGCGTTGCCAGATTTCCGCCGTATGCGGACGCAGGCTGTTGACCACATCGCGCCAGTCCCCGCCCTGCTGCACGCGCTCCCGCGCGGCTTGACGCAGAGCGCGGAAGTAATTGCGCACGGTGGGCTGCAAACCTTCGAAGAAGGGAGGAAAGCCCAGTAGCGGCGGCGATTGCGGATGCTGGCGGTGCGCCTGCAGCGACAGGCCGCGGCGCGACAGCAGGTAGATTTTGCGCGATTCGCTGCGGTTGGTGAGTCGGAACAGCACGTCGATCGCCGTATGCGCGGCGCCAAGCAGCAAAACCGGCGCCTCGTCGTCGATACGGTCGAGCGTGGCAAAATCCCAGGGGTTGCCGATGTAGCCCGTGCTGCCATAAAACGCATGCGGGGCCGGGTCTTGGGGCGTAAAGTGGCCCAGGGCCAGCACCACGCGCGCGGCACCGATCTCGCGGCCGCCGGCGCAGGAAACGGCCCAGGCATCGCCACGGCGCCTTACCGCCGTCACTTCAGCTTGCACGCGCTCGAGACCGATCGCAGAAGACGCTGCCGCGTCTTCCAGCGTCGCTTCGAGATAGTCGCCGTAGATACGGCGCGAGACGAAGCTCCCGGCATTGAAGGCGGGATCGATCCCCTGGCAGTAACGGACGAAATGGCCGGGATCGTCGACCAACGCACTCATGTTGCCGGCCGGGACGTTCAGGACGAAATTGTCGTCCCAGGTGCGGTAGGCCAGCCCGCGCCCGTGCCGCGAATGGCGTTCGAGCAGGACGATCTTCAACTGCTGCGGCGCGGTAGCGTCGCAGAGGCGCAGGAGATTGACGGCGCAAATGGTGCCGCTATAGCCCGCGCCGACGATGGCGATGGTTTGCATGGGATACGACTATAGCAAAACGCCCCGGCGTGCGGGGCGTTTTTTGTCTTTTTAACACCCCTCTGCCGCATGCGGGAGAGGGGTTCCTTGCATTATTTACTTCGCCGACATCAACGCCATCGTGGTATCGAGCATGCGGTTCGAGAAACCCCACTCGTTGTCATACCACGACGACACCTTCACCAGGCGGCCAGACACCTTGGTCAGGGTCGAGTCGAAGGTGCTTGATGCCGGGTTGTGGTTGAAGTCGACCGAAACCAGCGGGTCGGCGTTGTAGCCCAGGATGCCCTTGAGCGCGCCTTCCGAGGCTTCCTTCATGATGGCGTTGACTTCATCTACCGTCGTATCGCGCGCGGCGATGAAGGACAGGTCCACGATCGACACATTGATGGTCGGGACGCGAATGGCATAGCCGTCGAGCTTGCCGTTCAGCTCCGGCAGTACCAGGCCGACAGCCGAGGCGGCGCCGGTCTTGGTCGGGATCTGGCTCATGGTGGCGGAACGGGCGCGGCGCAGGTCTTCGTGCATCACGTCGGTCAACACCTGGTCGTTGGTATA
>DASVYZ010000217.1:0-5888 GCA_036391935.1 Burkholderiaceae bacterium
GACCAGATCAAGGCCAAGGTGACGGAAGCTCTGAACGACGTGCGTCTCGGCGAATTCGGGGCGCGCTATCCGCACGAACTTTCGGGCGGCCAGCGCCAGCGCGTGGCGATCGCGCGCGCGTTGGTGACGCATCCGAAGGTGCTGCTGCTCGACGAGCCCCTGTCGGCGCTGGACGCCAAGCTGCGCGAGCAGATGCAGATCGAGCTGATCAACATGCAGAAGGAAGTCGGCATCACCTTCATCTATGTGACGCACGATCAGGGAGAGGCCCTGGCGCTGTCGCACCGGATCGCCGTCATGAACCGCGGCAAGGTCGAACAGCTCGACGAGCCGCACCGCATCTATAGTTTCCCGAAAAACCGTTTCGTGGCCGACTTCATCGGCACCTGCAACCTGTACGACGGCAAGATCGCCGGCGTGGACGGCGACGCGATGAAGTTCGAGGTGCAAGGTTTGGGCAGCGTCCACATGGCGCATCCCGACGGCGCGCCCACGGGCACGGCCGGCACGCTCGCCCTGCGCCCGGAAAAGATCCGCATTGCGACCGACGCCGGCGAGATCGGCCCGGGCAACAGCTACAAGGGCGTGGTCAAGGAGCTGCTCTATCTCGGCGACGTGACCGTGTACCAGGTCGAGACCGAAGGCGGGGCCGAGGTCAAGGCTCTGCTGGCCAATTCCGGCGCGGGGCGCGTGCGCTTCTTCGAGCCTGGCGATGCGGTGTTTGTCGGCTGGCCGGTCGATGCGGGGCATTTCGTCCATGGCTAAGGCGGCATCGGCGAATGCGTCAAACAAGTCTGTGGCACGCTGGCTCATCAGCGGCCCGCCGCTGCTTTACCTGATCATCTTCTTCGTCCTGCCCTGCCTGATCATGGTGCTGGCCTCGTTCCGCTCGCCGGGCGATTTCGGCGGCCTCGCACCCTTGCGCGATGCGGACGGCAAGCTCGATCTCTCGTTCGACAATTACACGCGCTTCTTCGACGACTTCATCTATGCGCGCGTATTCCTCAAGTCGCTGCTGTACGCCTTGACCACAACCGTGACCTGCCTCGTCATGGCCTATCCGCTTGCGACGCTGATCGCGCACAGCTCAAAGAAATACCGCGACTTCCTGCTCTTGCTCGTGATCCTGCCGTTCTGGAGCAACTTCCTGATTCGCGTGTACGCCTGGATGATCATCCTCGGGCCGCAGTCGGCGCTGTCGCGCGGCGTCAATGCCGTGCTCGGCTTGTTCGGCATGGCGCCGGTCACGCTGCTGTTTTCAGGCTTTGCCGTGATTGTCGGCCTGGTCTATGTGCATCTGCCTTTCATGGTGCTGCCGCTTTACGCCAACCTGGAAAAGCATGATCCGGCGCTGCTCGATGCGGCGCAAGACCTCGGCGCCAATACCTGGCAGCGTTTCTGGCGCGTGACCTTTCCGCTATCCCTGCCTGGCGTATTTGCCGGCGCGGCCCTGGTATTCATCCCCGCGCTCGGCATCTTCGCCGTATCCGACATCCTCGGCGGCACCGGCGGCATCATGATCGGTAACGTGATCAAGCAGCAATTGCTCGAGACGCGCGACTGGCCTTTCGGCAGCGTGCTGTCGATCGGCCTGACTGCGGCGGCCTTGCTGGTGGCCGGCCTGGCGGCGTGGGTGGCGCGGCCGAGGAGGGACGCTCATGCGTAACACGAAGCGAACTTTGCTCTGGGCAATCTCCATCGCGGTCTATGCCTTTCTGTATGTGCCGCTCTTGATCGTGATCCTGTATTCGTTCAACGATTCACGTCTGAATGCGGAATGGGTAGGCTTCACTTTCGACTGGTACCGCAAGCTCTTCCACCATGATGAAATGATCGCGGCGGCCGGCAATTCGCTCTGGATCGCACTCGTGGCCAGCTTTTGCTCGACCATACTTGGCACCATGGCCGGGTTGGCCATGCACAAATACAAGAGCAAGCTGTTGCAGATACTGGTGCTGACGCCGATCGCGATCCCCGAAATCCTGATGGGGGTGTCGCTGCTGCTGTTCTTCGTCATGCTCAACATGACGCTCGGCCTGGTGTCGATCACGCTGGCGCACATCGCCTTCTGCATCGGCTTCGTCGCCATCGTGGTGCGTTCGCGCTTGGCAGGCATGGATGAAAGCCTGACCGAAGCCGCGCGCGATTGCGGCGCCACGCCGTGGAATGCCTTCCGCCTCGTTACGCTGCCCTTGATCATGCCCGGCGTCATCGCCGGCGCGCTGATGGCGTTCACTTTGTCGATCGACGACTTCGTGATCACCTTCTTCACCGCCGGCGCCAATGCTTCGACCTTGCCGCTGCAAATTTATTCTATGATCAAGATAGCCGTGACGCCGGAAGTCAACGCCGTTTCGACGCTCTTGATGGGCTTGACCTTGCTGCTGATTGTGATCGCCTCGAAACTTTCGCCTAGCGCTTTACGTTCTTGAACGCTCTTGAATGCCCCTGAGGAATGCCATGAAAAAACTGCTCGCCACCGTATTGATGCTTGCCGCAGCCGCTTCCGTCCAGGCTGCCGACGAATTCCACCTTTATAACTGGAACAACTACCTGGCGCCGGAGACGGTCGCGCGCTTCGAAGCATTCTGCAAATGCAAGGTGGTCCAGACCTACTACGGCGACAATGAGGAAATGCTGGCCAAGCTGGCCGCCGGCGCATCGGGCTACGACATGATCGTGCCGACCGGGAATGCGCTGGAGCCCCTGATCAAGCAGGATTTCCTCAAGCCGCTCGACAAGGCGCAGCTGCCCAACCTGAAGAACATGAATCCGGCGTTCATGAACACGGATTTCGACAAGGGCAACAAATATTCCGTGCCTTATGCCTATACCATCACCATGCTGGGCTACAACGATGCCAAGATGAAGGCGCTGGGCATCACCGTCGACAGCTGGGCCGTGATCTTCGACCCGGCCATCCTGGCCAAGATCAAGGGCAAGGTGACGGTGCTCGATTCGGCCAATGAGTTGATGGCTGCCGCGCTCAAGTACAAGGGCTATTCGGCCAACGACACGGACGAGAAGCATTGGCAGGAAGCCAAGGACGTGATCATGAAGGCCAAGCCCTATTGGGCTGCCTTCAATGGGACGAGCTATATCAAAGAGTTGACGGTGGGCAATATTTGGGTCGCGCACGGCTATTCGAACGATATCTTCCAGGCCAACGCCGATGCCCAGACGGCCAAGCGTCCCTTCCATATCCTGCATGCCCTGCCCAAGGAAGGCGCCGTGCTGGCGCTGGACAGCATGGTGATCCCGAAGTCGGCCCCACGCCCCGACCTGGCCCTGAAGTTCATGAACTTCATGATGGATGGCAAGAACTCTTCGGACCTGACCAATATGATGGGCTCGGGCAATCCCAATAGCGATGCGGCCCAGTACATCAAGCCGGAGATCATCAAGAATGGCGCAATTTTCCCGGATAAGGCGGGCATGTCGAAGCTGGAGATGTTGCGTGATCTGGATAGCAAGAAGCGTCGGGTTCGCAACAAAATCTGGACTGAAATTCGCGCCAGCTGAAAATACCCATCTCCCGCTTGCGGGAGATGGGTATTGCCGTGTGGCGCTGCACCTCCGCCAAATCGCCGAAATCCCGGAAAACCATTATAATTCAGGGTTTTGTAGGATTTTTGCAGGGGTTTTCGATGCCGATCTATGCCTATCGCTGTGAGGCTTGTGGTTTTGCCAAGGACGTGTTGCAAAAGATGTCGGATGCGCCGCTCACCGAATGTCCGGGCTGCGGCAAGTCCGCGTTCAAAAAGCAAGTGACTGCTGCCGGTTTCCAATTGAAGGGAACGGGTTGGTACGTCACCGATTTCCGCAACAGCGGCGGCTCGGCATCCCCGGGCAGCGCACCTTCGCCGGCGCCTGCCGCTGCACCGGCTCCCGTCCCCGCACCAAGCACAGGTTCCGGCAGCTCATCCTCGACCTGATTCCCCCGACTTTGCAAGGACTCTTCCGCGAAAGAACCCGATGCGCAAGTATTTCGTCACCGGCCTGCTGATTCTCGTTCCGCTGATCATCACCCTCTGGGTGCTGTCCTTGATCATCGGCACGCTCGACCAGTCGCTCTTGCTGCTGCCCGAAACATGGCGTCCCGACGTGCTGCTGGTCGGCCATCATGTGCCGCTGCTCGGCACGATCTTCACGCTCTTGATCATCTTCGTCACGGGCGTGCTGGCGCGCAATTTCGTCGGCAACCAGGTGCTGCGCTTCTGGGAAATGATGCTCAACCACATTCCCTTCGTCAATTCGATCTATTCGAGCGTCAAGCAGGTGTCCGACACCTTGCTCTCGTCTTCAGGGAACGCCTTTCGCAAGGCCGTACTGGTCGAATACCCGCGCGCGGGAAGCTGGACCATCGCCTTCGTCACGGGCGCGCCCGGCGGCGACGTGAAAAACCATTTGACGGGTGACTTCATCAGTCTCTATGTGCCGACCACGCCGAACCCGACCTCGGGTTTTTTCCTGATGGTCCCGCGCGAGCAAACCATCGAGCTCGACATGACGGTCGATGCGGCGCTGAAATACATCGTCTCGATGGGGGTGGTGGCCCCCGAGTCGGCACTGAAAAATTGATCGTCATACTGCACGCCATCGCACCTTATCGCACCTTATTTGAACCCATTTGCAATTTGTCCGCCGGCAAAGCTCGGCACTGAAACTGGAACTTGATTATGTCTATGCGTACACATTACTGCGGCCTTACTACCGAGGCGCTGATCGGACAAACCGTGAGCCTGTGCGGCTGGGCGCATCGCCGCCGCGATTTCGGCGGCGTGATCTTCATCGACTTGCGCGACCGTGAAGGCCTGGTGCAGGTCGTGTGCGACGCCGACCGTGCCGACGTGCTCAAGATCGCCGACTCGGTGCGTAACGAATACTGCCTGCGCATTACCGGCCTGGTGCGCGCCCGCCCCGAAGGCACGGAAAACCCGGCGCTGACCTCGGGCAAGATCGAAGTGCTGTGCCACGAAATCGAAGTGCTGAACCCCTCGGTCACGCCGCCGTTCCAGCTCGACGACGACAATCTCTCCGAAACCACGCGCCTGACGCACCGCGTGCTCGACCTGCGCCGCCCGCAGATGCAAAAGAACCTGCGCCTGCGCTACAAGGTCGCGATGGAAGTGCGCAAGTTCCTCGACAGCAACGGCTTCATCGACATCGAAACCCCGATGCTGGGCAAGTCCACGCCCGAAGGCGCGCGCGATTACCTCGTGCCCTCGCGCGTGCATGACGGCCACTTCTTCGCGCTGCCGCAATCGCCGCAACTGTTCAAGCAATTGCTGATGGTGGCCAACTTCGACCGCTATTACCAGATCACCAAGTGCTTCCGCGACGAAGACCTGCGCGCCGACCGCCAACCCGAATTCACCCAGATCGACTGCGAAACCTCGTTCCTGAACGAGCAGGAAATCCGCGATCTGTTCGAAGGCATGATCCGCATCGTGTTCAAGAATGCGCTGGACGTCGACCTGCCCAACCCCTTCCCGGTCATGAACTACAGCGAAGCCATGGGCTCCTACGGTTCGGACAAGCCCGATATGCGCGTCAAGCTGGCCTTCACCGAACTGACGGACGTGATGAAGGATGTCGACTTCAAGGTCTTCTCCGGCGCGGCCAACATGGTCGGCGGGCGCGTGGTGGGCTTGCGCGTGCCGGGCGGCGGCGCCATGCCGCGCTCCGAGATCGACGCCTATACCGAATTCGTCAGCATCTACGGCGCCAAGGGTCTGGCCTACATCAAGGTCAACGACGTCACCAAGCTGAACGACGAAGGCCTCCAGTCCCCCATCGTCAAGAACATCCACGAGCAGGCCCTGAAGACCATCATGGAGCGCACCGGCGCCCAGAACGGCGACCTGATCTTCTTCGGCGCCGACAAG
>DASVYZ010000218.1:0-3493 GCA_036391935.1 Burkholderiaceae bacterium
TGCGTCTCACGTGTCAACCCGTGTTCAGACGTCACCATCGTGGTCAGGGCAGGTGCGTACAGGCTCTCCATGGTGCCCTGCCCCATTCCCGGATAATGCAACGTGACCGGCTTGGATGAGAGGTTGAGCAGTATCCATTGATTGTTGTGGCCCGTCAGCGCAACGCCTGTCACCGAAGGATAGGGTGTCCCCGCGCTCGGACGCACGGTGGGCGTTTCCGGAAACACCAACGGTGTCGCATATTCCTCCTGCTTCAGGGCGGCACCGATCAGCGCGTAGGCTTGCCCGGTAGCGGTCAAGTCGCCCGGCGTGGCATGGAAGACGATGTTCTTGTTCAGGCAAGCGTCCCAATAGGCTGACGTATTCTGAAACATCAGCGAAGCAGTGCTTCCCGTGACGTTGTAGAGCTCGATCTGGTCAATCGAGGCTCGCGACAGGAATTGGACGGCCATCTGCGCCTGATACAGCGCTTCCAGCCAGGTGCCGGTGAAGTGCGCGTTCGAGGTGCAATCCTTCAGCCCGCCAAACTCGGTGACCCAGATGCGAAGCTTCGCCTTTTCGATCGGCATCACTTCGTCGGAGACGATTTTTTCCCAGTCGCTGAAGACATTGCCGAGCGCCGCTTCCGGCGCTGCCCCATCCCACACGCCGCCGTCAACGATGCTGTCGTAGCGATGCAGCGTGACTGCTTCGACCTCTTGGATTTTGCCGATCACGGCGCCATTCCAGGCTCCGGTGCGCGCGTCGCCGGATGCCGGGATCGACGCCATGGATGCGATTCGGGCGCCGGGATAGGCGTGCTTGATCCGGGCCGCCCATTCGTTCATGGCCGCCGCGTAATCGGCAGCCTCGGGGAAGGCACGGTCATGGTCTGGCGAGCTCCAATAGAATTCGTTGCCGAGTTCGATATCCTGAATTGGAAGTCCCATGCCGTGCGCCGTTTCCAGCATGTGAAGCTGATTATCGATCGCCTGTTGCCGGCTTGCCTTGCCGATCAACACATTGTTGAGCGTCATGACGTTGATGTTATAGAGCGGATAGGTTCCCGTGGCGCGCGCGAGTTCGGCCAGCGCGCCCAAGCCATCTTGGGTCTTGCTCGCCTTACCCACGGGATAGACGGTTCCCGCCTGCCAATCCCAATAGTTGCCGACATCTCCGCCGGGAAAGCGGATGGTTTGGATGCCGGCCGCTTTGATCGCCCGCTGCAACTTGGGATCCTCCCAGGAGGGGACCGGATCCGAGTAGCTGTTTTCTATATTGATGCCGAAGAAGTGCGGCGAAACGGCATGGCGCGAGCCGGCACTCTTTGGCAGAGCATCTTGCGCAGCCGAAGTCGCGCATGCTGCGAACAAGGCGCAAGCAACGATTGGAGCCAAGCGTGAAGCGATTTTCATATTCCCTCCTCACGTGATTGCCAGGATGATTGCCGAGATGAATGCCAAACGCAGATCGGAGGGCCGTAGTTGACAGCGAGTCGTAATTTTTCGTAACCGTATGGCACCAGGCGCTATCAACGCCAAGCCAACCTGGGTCAACTACCTATGGATGGGAGCCCGTTTAGGTAATGAAGCCCGCTGGAACCTTCACGAATCTACCGCAATCCCGGCGCCGCATGAACTACGCCCTTATCGCTCTGGGCGTGACCCCAAATTCACGCTTGATCAACTTGCGCAGAGCCGTTCCATCCTGATACCCGACGCGCTCGGCCACGGCTTCGATCGACAGGCCCGTCGTCTCGATCAAATGCGCCGCCCGCATCAGGCGTCGGCGCTGCACGAACTTGAGCGGCGTCAGTCCCATGGCCGCGTCGATGCGGCGCGCCAGCGTCTTAGACGTCATCCCCAGCGCATCGGCCAGCCCGGTCACGCTGATGGCCTCCGCCAGATGCGCATCGATCCAGCGCTCGGCCGCGATCACGGTCGGATCGACATGCTGCATGTGGGACAGCGCCATGTAGCGCGCCTGAGAAGGGCGCTCATCGATCAGCAGATAGCGCGCGCAAATCCCGGCCGCCTCGTTGCCCACTGCGTCGGCGATCACGGCCAGCATCAAGTCGAGCTGGGCGAAAGCGGAGCCGGCGGTCAGCATGCGGCCGTCGCGCACCAGCATGCGCGATTCATCGAGTTTCACTTCGGGGTGGCGCGCGCGGAACAGGTGGGCCAGCCACCATGTCATGGTGGCCTGCCGTCCATCGAGCAAGCCGCTGTGCGCCAGCAGAAATACGGCGGAACACGATGCGCCTATGCGCGTGGAGGACGGCGCCTGGCGCAACAGCCTGAGCGCCGCTTGCGCATCGGCCTGGGCAAAGCGTTTCGATATCGCTTCGCCGCTCGTCAGACCCAGGCCGGGGATGATGATCCAGTCCGGCTTGATTTGCTCGCTACCCGCTTCGGCAAACGAGATATCCGGATCGAGCCGCATGCCGGCTCCGGTCTTCACCGTCCTGCGCTGACCGGCAAGCAATACCCGCAGCCTCGCCGTTTTGGCGCCGGGTGCCAGATAACGCACGGCGCGCAAGGTATCGACCGTAATGGCGAGGCTGGAATCCATGACGCCGTCGAGCGCCACGACCAGAATGGTTTTCATTTGTCCATTTTGGCATGAAAAATGTCAAAAGTGGATATGGGCATTCCATGTTGCCTCGGTCACACTGATATCTCCTCAACCATACCGACATGCCATGCCCAACATCCTGGTTCGTCTGCCGCAAGGCAGCCTGAACGAAGAAACCAAGGCGCAACTCGCGGCGCGCATCGCCGACGCCGCAGCGGAAGCCGAGCGGATTCCCGCCGACCCGTTGTGCCGCAGCCTGTGCTGGGTCCTGATCGAAGACATTGCGCCGGGCTGCTGGACCTGCGGCGGCATCGACATGACCGCAAAGCGCCTGCCCGTCATGCTGCAAATCCACATTCCAGCCGGCGTCATCGACGATCCCGGACGGGAAGCTTACGCCGCCGGCATCGCCGCTGCGGTCAAATCCGTTTTTTCAGATGAACCGCGCAGCATCGCGATTTCCAGCGTGTTCATGGAAGTGCCCGACGGGTTCTGGGGCGTCGGCGAAAAAATATGGCGGCTCGACGAATTCGCCAGGCGCGCCGGTTACCGCCATCTGCGGCAGCAAACATCGAAGTAAATTTTCCGGAAATTTCATACGAGGCGACATCATGACTACCATCCATCACGGCTCCTGCCATTGCGGCCGCGTGAAGTTCGAATTGACCTCGAACCTCGACCGCGTCATGGAATGCAATTGCTCGATCTGCCGCCGCCAGGGCGCGATCTGGGCAGGCGCCGACAATGCCGGATTGCGCATCGTCGAAGGTGAAGCCGATTTGACGCTATACCAGTTCGGCACCATGACGGCAAAGCATTACTTTTGCAGGCATTGCGGCGTCCAGCCCTTCGCGCATCCGCGCATCGATCCGTCGCTCTGGGTGGTGAATCTGCGCTGCGTGGACGGGCTCGACCTGAACTCGCTCAAGGTCGGCCTGTT
>DASVYZ010000219.1:0-2286 GCA_036391935.1 Burkholderiaceae bacterium
CCTGTGGATTTCCATCGCGTTTGCCGCCCTCCTGGCGCATGGCGTGCTGCACGGCATGCTGCTCTGGCCGGCCTTGTCCGGCGGGGCGATGCTGCTGCAACGCCTGAGCACGGCGAAGGATGAGCCGGAGCATGCCGACAATGATGCTCCGGCCATTTCCATCGAAGACGAACGGGCGTCTCGGCCATGGGCGGCGTGACGCGCAAGCAGTATCGCTTCGAGGGCAGGCAGGCGCGTGTCGCCGTTGACGCGCGCGACGCCTCTCCCTGAGCGGCGTGCCAGTGCCCAAACGGATTTAATGCTGCGCCTGAATCAACTGCTCGGCCAGGTTCTGCGCCATCTGCTTGCCGGTTTCGGATAAGGTGATGTAGGAACGCCCGCTGTGCTGAAACCACTCCTTCTCGCGCTTCAAGGTAGCGGAGAAATTGTTCGGGTCGTGGCAAGCCTGGTCCTTGCACACCTTGCGGATGGCTTCCAGCGGGGTGTGCTCGGAGCCGAGCAGCGAATTGGCGTAGCCGATCAGGAGCGCGGCGCCGACGGTCTTGTGCGCCATGTTATTGCCCGGCAGGTCCTTCAAGAGGGCGATCTCTCCGTCGTTGGCGACATTGAACAGCCTGGCGAAACGCTCCAGCGCCGCGGGGTCCTGCCGCGCCTTGGCCGGTGAGGTGGCAGGCGAAGCGGCGGCGCGGCCGGCCGGTTCGTCCGCGGCTTGCGACATCTCGTTGATCACGCCTTGCAGCGGCACGAGATGGCTGGCGACGAATTCTTCGCTGCCTTCGATTTCAACCTTGCCTTCCCAGATCGAGACGAAGATGCGGGCGTGTCCTTGTGGCGTCATATGAAGCTCCAGAGTTGTCTCTTGATGTGGCTTCCATTCTGGCGCGCCGCGATGTTAAACGCTGTAAAGGACGGCTAAGCGGAAGTAAATTCCGGTAAAGAAAGAAGCCGCAGGGGCAAACCCCTGCGGCAAGCCGGATTTTGATTTAGAAGTTGTAGATCGCCCCCACATTGATGCTGCGGCCGATCGCACCGATCAAATGGTCGGACGGGTTGTACGGCAACTGGCCGCCGCCATAGGTATCGAGGTCGACCGGCGGTGCCTGGTTGAACAGGTTGGTGATCGAACCATGAATGGTCAGCTTCTTGTTCCATTGATAGCGCACCGACAGGTCGGTATCGAGGAAAGAATGCACGCGGCAGAATTGCTGCGGCACGCCGCCGCTTGGGAACTCGCCGCCGATCAAGGCGCCGAGATCGCAGGTCGTCAGGCCTTGCGTCGGGTCGGTCAGGTCGAAGCTGCTGATCCAGTTGAATGCCGTCGCCACCTGCCAGGGTCCGCGGTCCCAGGTGAAGGTCAGTTGCACCTTGTCCTTGGGATTGCCCGTGTCGCCGCCGATCACGATCGGGCCGTGCGTGCCGGCCAATTGGTAAGACGTCCCGCCCTCGGTAAGGACGTAGCTCATCATGTGGCTCCAGCTCAGGTCGGTCAACAGCGTGCCATAGTCGCCCAGCTTACGCTTATAGCGCGAATCAACTTCGAAGCCGCTGGTCTTGGTCTTGTTGGCATTGATGTACTCGGTCGAGTAATACAGCACCGGGCCGACCGACGTGGTGCAGGTATAAGTGCCGCCATTGCCGTCGGCGCACAAGGTCTGTACCGGCGAACCGCGCACCGGGGAATTGTAGTCGGCCGTGCCCTCGACGATCTGGTCCTTGATGCTGACCTGGTACAGGTCGAAGGTGGTGCTCCAGCCCTTGATCGGCTCGAGGATGAAGCCCAGGGTTTGCGAGAGCGACTTTTCCGGCTTCAGGTTCGAGTTCGACGTGTTGAAGTAGTTCGGCTGGTAGTTGCAATACGCGACCGCGCTGCCCTTGGCGATGTTGCCGGAAGTCGGCACGCCGCCTGGGCAGAGGATGGGGTCGTTCATGTAGTTATACAGGTAGGCCGTGCCCGAGTTGCCGCTTTCGGCCGCGTTCGGCGCGCGAAAGCCCGTGCCGATGGTGCCGCGCAGGGCGAACACGTCCGACGGCGTCCACTTGAAGCCGAGCTTGGGGGTGGTGGCGTTGCCGCTGTCGTTGAAGTGGTCGAAGCGCACGGAGCCGTCGATCTCCAGCGTCTTCAATACCGGCGCCGCAATCTCGAGGAAGGCCGCCGCATCGTTCTGCATCCCGGAGACATAGGCGTCGTTGCCGCTGACCAGTCCTTCCGAAATCAGGAGCGGCGCGGGCGATTCGATGTCGCGGTGGATGAAGGAGGCGCCGGCCGAGAAGCCGAGATCGCCGCCG
>DASVYZ010000220.1:0-5678 GCA_036391935.1 Burkholderiaceae bacterium
CTGGGCCAGATGTCGTGCAACCCTTCCATTGGCGGGATAGGGAAGGGGCACTTGGTCAAGGAAGTCGACGCCATGGGCGGGGCAATGGCGATTGCCACCGATGAAGCCGGCATCCAGTTTCGCATCTTGAATTCCTCCAAGGGCCCGGCTGTGCGTGCCACGCGCGCCCAGGCCGACCGCATTCTATATAAGGCGGCGATTCGCCATCGCCTGGAAACCCAGCCCAACTTGTGGCTGTTCCAGCAGGCAGTGGACGATCTGATGGTCGAAGGCGACTGTGTAGTCGGCGCCGTCACCCAGGTCGGCATTCGCTTCCGTGCCCGTGCCGTGGTGTTGACTGCGGGGACTTTTCTCGATGGGAAGATCCATGTCGGCTTGAATAACTACTCGGCTGGCCGTGCCGGCGATCCGCCCGCGATTTCGCTCTCGGGCCGGCTCAAGGAATTGAAGCTGCCGCAAGGGCGCCTCAAGACCGGCACCCCTCCGCGCATCGACGGCCGCAGCATCGACTTTTCCGTCTTGCAGGAACAGCCGGGAGACCTCGATCCGATTCCGGTGTTTTCCGTCTTGGGCAGTGCCGCCATGCATCCGCAGCAGTTGCCCTGCTGGGTCACGCATACCAATGAGCGCACGCACGACATCATCCGCGCCGGCCTTGACCGCAGCCCCATGTACACCGGCGTGATCGAGGGCATCGGCCCGCGCTATTGCCCGTCGATCGAAGACAAGATCCATCGCTTCGCCGACAAGGGCGCGCACCAGATCTTCCTGGAACCGGAAGGCTTGACCACGCACGAGTTCTACCCCAACGGTATTTCTACCAGCCTGCCGTTCGACGTCCAGCTGGAACTGGTGCACTCGATGCGCGGCCTGGAAAATGCCCATATCCTGCGCCCGGGTTACGCCATCGAATACGACTACTTCGATCCGCGCGGCCTGAAGGCGTCGCTGGAAACCAAGGCCATCGCCGGCCTGTACTTTGCCGGCCAGATCAATGGTACGACCGGATACGAAGAAGCGGCGGCCCAAGGCATGCTGGCCGGCATCAATGCCGCCTTGCAAACCCAGGGCCGTGAAGCCTGGACGCCGCGCCGCGACGAAGCCTATCTGGGCGTACTGGTCGATGACCTGGTCACGCAAGGTGTGCAAGAGCCTTACCGCATGTTCACCAGCCGCGCCGAATATCGTTTGAGCTTGCGCGAAGACAATGCCGACATGCGCCTGACAGAAATCGGCCGCCGCCTCGGTTGCGTCGGCGATACGCAATGGACCGTGTTTGAGCAAAAGCGCGAAGCCGTGGCGCGTGAACTCGAGCGCTTGAAGTCGACCTGGGTCAATCCCAAGATGCTGGCTGCGAGCGAATCCGAGCGTGTCTTGGGCAAGGGCATCGACCATGAATACTCGCTGGCCGATCTGCTGCGCCGGCCCAATGTCGATTACGACGGCTTGATGAGCCTGAGGCGCCTGGACGGCGGGGGCTTCCTGCCGGAGACCGTGTTGGATGATGCCGTCAAGGAACAGATCGAGATCCAGTTGAAATATGCCGGCTACATCGACCGCCAAGCCAAGGAAGTTGAACGCCACGAGCATTACGAACACTTGAAACTGCCGCTCGACTTCGACTATATGGAAGTGAGGGCACTGTCGATCGAAGTGCGGCAAAAGCTGAACCTGCACAAGCCGGAAAGCCTGGGCCAGGCTTCGCGTATCTCGGGCGTGACCCCGGCTGCGATTTCGCTCTTGCTCGTGCACCTGAAGAAAGCCGGCTTGAAGGGATTCGTCGCCACGGCTGCAGACAAAACGGCGGCTTGATGGCAAGGCCCGTATTTTTCGATCGCTCCAAACTATTGCAATTATTGCAATCAGGCGTCGCCGAATTGCCGCTGAAGATGAACGAGCGGCAACTTGAGCAGTTGATCGACTACCTCGCGCTGCTCGTCAAATGGAATGCCACCTATAACTTGACCGCCGTGCGCGATCCGGAACAGATGGTGGTCCAGCATTTGCTCGATACCCTGGCGGCGGTGCCCGCTTTCGACGGTGCGCAAAATGTGCTCGACGTCGGCGCCGGCGGCGGCCTGCCCGGTATCGTGCTGGCAATCTGCGACGTGCCCAAAGTGTCGATGATCGACATCGTGCACAAGAAGACGGCCTTCCTTACGCAAGTGAAGGCCGAACTTGGCTTGCACAATGCCACGGTTTATACGGGCAGGGTGGAAGAGTTGAAAGCCGGTCCGTTCGACGTCATCACCTCGCGCGCGTTTGCCGAGTTGAATGACTTCGTCACCTGGTCCGGCCATCTGCTGGCAGAGGGCGGCAAGTTCATCGCCTTGAAGGGCGTTGAGCCGGTGGATGAAGCGGCGCGCCTGCCGCAGGGTTGGAAGGTGCAGCAAATCAGCAAGTTGACAGTGCCGGGCATGCAAGCGGAGCGGCACTTGGTATTCATCACGAAGGCATCGGATAACTAAAACATGGCCAAGATATTCTGTGTCGCCAACCAGAAGGGCGGCGTCGGCAAGACCACCACGGCAGTCAATCTCGCAGCGGGTTTGGCGCAGCACAAGCAGCGCGTCTTGCTGGTCGACCTCGACCCGCAGGGCAATGCCACCATGGGGGCCGGCGTCGACAAGGCCAATTTGCAGGCTTCGATCTATGAAGTGCTGCTCGGTCTGTCCGACGTGAAGACGGCGCGCAAGAGCTCGGACTCGGGCGGCTTCGATGTGTTGCCGGCGAACCGCGAACTGGCCGGCGCCGAAGTCGAAATGGTCGAGCTCGACAACCGCGAAAAGCGCTTGAAGGAAGCCTTGGCCGCTGTGGATGCGGAATACGATTTCGTGCTGATCGATTGCCCGCCCGCGCTGTCGATGCTGACCTTGAACGGCCTGTGTGCCGCGCACGGCGTGATCATTCCCATGCAGTGCGAATACTATGCGCTCGAAGGCTTGTCCGACCTCGTCAACACGATCAAGAAGGTGCACGCCAAGCTGAACCCCGATTTGAAGATCATCGGCCTGTTGCGCGTGATGTTCGACCCGCGCATGACCTTGTCGCAGCAGGTCTCGGCCCAGCTCGAGCAGCACTTCGGCGACAAGGTGTTCAAGACCATCATCCCGCGCAACGTGCGCCTGGCGGAAGCGCCGTCCTACGGCGTGCCCGGCGTCACCTTCGACCCGGCGGCCAAGGGCGCGCAGGCCTATATCGCGTTCGGCGCCGAAATGGTCGAACGCATCAAGACTTTGTAATTGACGATCATGAAAAAACCTAAAGGCTTGGGGCGCGGCCTCGATGCATTGCTGGGCGGCTCGCCCGATTTCGCCGACACGCCGACCGTACCAGGCGCACCTTCCACGCTCAACGTGAACGACATGCAAGCCGGCAAATACCAGCCGCGCACACGTATGGATGAGGGTGCGCTCGCCGAGCTGGCCGCCTCGATCAAGGCGCAAGGCTTGCTGCAGGCCATCCTGGTGCGCCCCGTTGGTTCGCATAACGGCAGCACGCGCTACGAAATCATCGCCGGCGAACGGCGCTTCCGCGCAGCACAGCTCGCGGGCTTGACCGAAGTGCCGGTGCTGGTCAAGGAAGTCGGCGACGAAGCCGCTGCCGCGATGGCGCTGATCGAAAACATCCAGCGCGAAGACTTGAACCCGCTTGAAGAAGCGCAAGGCATCAAGCGCCTGATCAGCGATTTCGATTTCACGCACGAACAGGCCGCCGGCGCGGTCGGCCGTTCGCGCACGGCAGTGTCGAACCTGCTGCGCCTGCTCAATCTCGCCAAGCCGGTGCAAACCATGCTGATGGCCGGCGACATCGACATGGGCCACGCGCGCGCCTTGCTGGCCGTCGACGCCGCCACGCAAATCACGCTGGCCAATCAAGTGGTGGCCAAGCGCCTCTCGGTGCGCGAAACGGAAAAACTCGTGGTGCGCGCCAGCGCCGAACAAGCGAACAAACCGCGCGCCGCCGCGAAGGAAAAATCGCGCGACATCGAGCGGCTGGAAGAGGAATTGTCCGACAGCCTCGCCACGACGGTGGCGATCAAGCTCGGTGCCAAGGACCGTGGCCAACTCGTGATCGACTTTGCCGATCTTGATGCGCTCGATGGTGTCATTGCCAGATTGCGCTAGCAATAGAACCTTGGAGAGAAGGGCTGATAACAAGAGACGGAGATAGCCGTCCTTAACAATTCAAATCAAACGGCAACAACATGAAAATTAGGGATATGGTAATTGCGCTCGCAGTTTTGCTGAGCGCATGCGGGGGGCAGACGGATTCGTCCACGCGAGCTACGGATAAGCATAAGCTATCCGTAGCCCGCGTTCAAACATCCGTCAAACAGCAATTGCTGGCGTCGGACTATGAATACACCGTTCAAGCACTATATGTTGCATATTTCGGGCGCCCCGCTGATCCGGCAGGGCTGACTAATTTCGAAAACGCACTGCTGGCTTTGGGCGCGCCGACTGACGTGATTGGCCTAGCAAACGCGTATTCTACAAATCCGGCCATTGCGGCGCTGATTGACGCCTTTGGCAATAGTGCCGAGTCGAAAGCGCTTTATGGCGCTGGAGATAGCAAGTCATTCGTGACGGCGGTCTTCAATAATGTCTTAGGCAGGCCTCCGCAGACAGAAGCGGGTCTGGATTTTTGGGCTTCGGCGATTGACAACGGCAGCCTTTCGAAAGGAAATGCGGCCCTATCCATCATGGCGGGTGCGTTCGCCAATACAAGCAACCAAGGACGAGCTGACGCATTCGGTATCAACCTACGATTGGCGATTGCCGGCTACTTCACGACCTGCGTGACAAACGAAAATGCGCAATCGGCCTATGTTGGCACGGCGGCAGCCGCTGCTGCAAGAGCCGACCTCGCAAGCATTACCACTAACCATGGTGATAACTATTACGAACCTGTCGAGAAGGCCGTAACCGCTTTGTTTCCGTCTTCGGCCAGTTATCTTGAATTGATAGTTGGCGCACAGGGTGCGATGGGCAATGAACCGGCGGGGCTTGCTAGCTTGAATTATCCGCAAGGTGTAGCCGCTGACTCATACGGCAACCTGTATATTGCCGACACAAACTCAAACTCGATACGCATGGTCACAAGTGCAGGGGCGGTCACCACATTTGCCGGTGTGGTCAACTGCGGCAACGGCGCCCAGGTGTCGGGTCCCACAACAATTTGCCAACCGACAGCGGTTGCCATCGACAGCCAAAGAAACGTATACACCAACAACGGTCCGACTATCCTCAAGGTCAGTCAAAGTGGCACGGTCACAGTCTTTGCCGGTCAATATGGTGTGGAGGGCTTTGCCGATGGGACCGGAGTCCAGGCAAAGTTTGTCAATCCCGTGGCGATCGCCATCGATGCAAGTGACACGCTTTATGTTGCCGACAGCGGTAACAGCACCATACGGAAAATCACGCCCGGCGGCGTCGTCACGACGCTGGCGGGAAATGCGAAGGTGACTGGTTCCACCAATGGCTATAGCGCTAATGCGTCATTTGCCAACCCCGGCGGAATAGCGGTCGGCAACGATGGAACGGTCTACGTTGCTGACACGAACAATAGCTTGATTCGGGCAATTACTCCCACCGGCTTGGTGTCGACCCTCGCAGGTTCCCTCGGCCCAAGCGGGCACAAAGATGGACAGGGGACCGGGGCTTCTTTCTCATATC
>DASVYZ010000221.1:0-5954 GCA_036391935.1 Burkholderiaceae bacterium
CGGAGCCCCAGATGCGTATTTCTTCCCTCGTTCTCGCCGCGGCTTTTGCCCTTGCGCCGGAATTCTCTTTTGCCGCGGAGCAGCCTTCGCAAGCGAAAGCCGACATTGAACAAGTCGTCGACACGTTCAAAGCCGCCATCATCCGTCACGACGGCCAGGGCCTCAAGGAATTATTCTTGCCGGACCACGGCAACTGGCTGTCCGTGATCCATGAGGAGTTGTATCGCAAAGTTGTCGAGCGCAACCCGGAAGCGCAACGTATCAATCCATCGACCTATGCGAGCTTTGCCGATTTCGTCACCCATGCCAAAGAGCCGGTCGAAGAGAGGTTCTACAACGTCAGGATAGAAACCAACGGCACGATAGGGATCGTATATTTCAATTTCGATTTCCTCGAAGGCGGCAAGATCGAAAACCGCGGAGACGAGACTTGGCAACTGATCAAGACCGACAAGGGATGGAAGATCGCGGCAATGCTGTATTCCTCGCAAGGGGCGTGAGGTCTGCAAAGGACGGTCTGCCCTCTATTGGCGACGCGTCGCATCGGGGAAGCGAACCGCATGATTGCCGGCCTGGCGGAATTCCTGTGCGCCGCGCTCGAGCGCTTTTCGCTTTCAGGCGAGCGGCCGGGGCTGGTTGACGATGAGGGCAAAGGTAATGCTGCAACAGGGCGCAAGCACGTCAGTTTTGCACAAAGCGCCGAAATCCCGGAAAATAGGGCCTCAGCCAACTCTATGCAGCCGGCTTCATCTGTCAGGCAGCACAACCATCATGTCCATCAAAGTCAGCCATCATTTCGATGCCGGCGCCATCGAAGTCGTTTCCGCCGAGCGCGCTTCCTCCATCGACCTCAAGGTGCGCAAGGACTCGCATTCCGATTTCCTGCAATGGTTCTATTTCCGCCTGCAAGGGGCGGGCGGCCAGCCTTGTACCATACGCCTCTTGAATGCCGGCGAGACATCCTATCCCGACGGATGGCAAGACTATCAGGCGGTGGCAAGCTACGACAATGAAGTCTGGTTCCGTGTGCCTACCTCGTTCGACGGCAAGGTGCTGACGATTGAGCACACCCCCGAATACGATAGCGTGTTCTATGCCTATTTCGAGCCTTATTCGTTCGAACGCCACCTGGGCCTGATCGGCCGCGCCCAAGCGTCGCCGCTGGTGCGCGTGGAAGACCTCGGCAATACCGTGGATGGCCGCGACTTCAACCTGCTCGTCGTGGGAGAACCCTCCGCAGCGAAGAAGGTCTGGGTCATCGCGCGCCAGCACCCAGGCGAAACCATGGCCGAATGGTTCGTCGAGGGCATGCTCGATGCCTTGCTCGATGAGGCCAACCCGATTGCGCGCAGCCTGCTGGAAAAGGCCGTGTTCTACATTGTGCCCAACATGAACCCCGACGGTTCGGTGCGCGGCAACCTGCGCACCAATGCCGCCGGCGCCAACCTCAATCGCGAATGGATGACCCCTTCGCTCGAACGCAGCCCCGAGGTGTATCACGTCAAGAACCGCATCGCCCAAACCGGCGTCGACCTGTTCCTCGACATCCATGGCGACGAAGCCTTGCCCTATGTGTTCGTGGCGGGCAACCAGATGATAGAAGGCTTCAGCGCCGCCGAACTCGAATCGCAGCGCCAATTCATCGAAGACTTCAAGGTGGCCAGCCCCGATTTCCAGGACAAGTTCGGCTATGCCGACAACAAATACAGCGCCGATATGCTGACGCTGGCGTCCAAATTCATCGGCCACACCTATCGCTGCCTGTCGCTGACGCTGGAAATGCCGTTCAAGGACAATGCCAACCTGCCGGATGCTGCCGTGGGCTGGGATGGCGCACGCAGTGCGCGCCTGGGCGAGGCGATGTTGCAGCCGGTGCTGCGTGCATTGAATCGATAAGCCATGGGCCGCGAGATCGAGCGCAAGTTCCTGGTGCGCGGAACGGACTGGAAGCAGGGAGCTTCCGTCACTGTCATGCGCCAGGGCTATCTCTCGACCGATCCCGGGCGCGTGGTCAGGGTGCGCGTGGAGGGGGACCAGGCGGCGCTCACCATCAAGGGCAAGTCGGTGGGTGCCGTGCGCGGCGAGTGGGAATATGCGATTCCCGTTGCCGATGCCGAGGAATTGCTCGCGCTATGCCAGCGTCCCCTGATCGAAAAGAGCCGCTACCGCGTCGAACATGGCGGCATGCTGTGGGAAATCGACGAATTTCGGGGCGACAATGCGGGCCTGGTGGTGGCGGAAATCGAGCTGGAGTCGGAAGGCCAGGCTTTCGAGAAGCCGCATTGGGCGGCGGAGGAAGTCACGCAAGACGCGCGCTACTACAACTCCAACCTGCTGCGCCACCCATACAAGGATTGGTAGTCAGTGCAGATGGCCGGGAGCCTGCGGTACGTCTTCGGGCATCTCCGCGTGCACCAGATCGGCATCGAGATCGGGGTAGAGCGGGGCGCCGCAATCGTCGCAGAATTCCATCGCAAAGCGTTCGCGGTGCTGGCGAATCTGGCGCAGGCCAGAGGCTTCCAGCAATGACACGATGGTCTCCAGCGGCGTCTTGCCGGCCGGATCGTTCGCCGGGAAGCGCGAATTTTCATCTTCTTCGCCGAGCAGGGGCCAAACCACGCCATAGATCACGTCGGGCTCGTGCTGCACGGTGAAACCGATGCGGTATTCGTCGACCCGGCCTTCGGACGGGTTTTCCGCAAAGCTGCCGATAGCGGCGCCGAGTTCCGACGGATCGACATTGAGCGCATGCGTCAGGTAATGCACGGCGGCATGGATCGAAGCCGGACGGATGCGCTTGTCGGCTTCGCGGCAAGCGACGTAATAGGCTTCCGGCAGCAGCAGTTCCAGCCCGCAGCCAGGCAACAGCTTGGCCAGATTCGGTTCGGCTTGCTTGCGCCATTGCAGCAAGGCGGTCTCGCGCTCGGCCATGTTCTGTACGCTTTGCCAATGGAACAGCGGTTCGCCGGCCGGCACCACGACGGCAGCCAGCAGGTAGCGCGTATCGGCCAGGAAGGGCGCGGTTTCGGGGGCATTGGCCGGAGCCTTGGGAGTCGTGCCCTTCAAGGCGGCCTGTGCCAGCTTTTGCGTCAACGCCAGGGTTTCGACGTGGCTGCGCGGCATCTGGTCCAGCGAGAATAGCGTCGGCGCCAGTGCCATGCGCACGTCGGCAGCCAGCACGTGGGCATACAAGTGGGCCGAGAGCGTGGCCATCATGTCGGGCGAAATCAGACCGGAAGCAATCGAAAAGCGCGTCCAGGCCAGGATGGGGGCCGCGATCAACAGCGCATCGTATTGCCGGCCTTCGTGTTCGATGCGGCACGATTCGCTGCAGGCTTCCAGCGTTTCGATCAAGACCTCATAGGCGCCATTCTGCTGCTTGAACAATTCGTCGAGCGCGGCATCGGCGGCATCTTGATGGCCGGTTTTCAGCAGCTTTTGCGTCTGGGTATCGAGCAGCTTTTCCCAGCCGCGTTCTTCAAGCCGCGAGGCCGCTTGCGTCACGGCTTGCGCATACGAGACGAGGCGCTGGCTGTCGGCGGAAAGCTTGGCGGAAGAACCTTTGTTGGGGCGACGCATCTTGATATTGGCGCAATGAAATCGGAAAAACCCATTGTAGAGGATTCTGCCGATGCTCATCGAAAAGCGGGTAACGAAGGATTTGCCGTGGGCAAGCCGTGGTGCGGTGCAGCGGGAGCGGATTTGGCCAGTTGCCTCGGAGAGCTGGGACGCGGCCCAGCCTTCCATAAAGAAAAACGCCGGCGCTGGGCCGGCGTTGTTTCCGAAGCTGGGGATATTACGCAGCCAGCAACTGACGCAGCACGAAGGGCAGGATGCCGCCATGCTTGTAGTAGTCGACTTCGATCGGGGTGTCGATACGCAGCAACAGCTTGGCTTCCTTCTTTTCGCCATTGGCGCGCGTGATCACCAGCGTCACTTCCTGCTGCGGCTTGATTTCGCCGTCGAGGCCCTTCAGGTCAAAGGTTTCGTTGCCCGTGATGCCGAGCGATTCGACGCTGTCGTTGCCCTTGAATTGCAGCGGCAGCACGCCCATGCCGACCAGGTTGGAGCGGTGGATGCGCTCGAACGAACGCGCCACCACGGCCTTGACGCCCAGCAGTTGCGTGCCCTTGGCGGCCCAGTCGCGCGAGGAGCCCGTGCCGTATTCTTCGCCGGCGAAGATCATGGTCGGCGTTTCTTCGGCGATGTACTTCATGGCGGCGTCGTAGATCGACATTTCCTCGCCGCTGGGCTGGAAGCGCGTGATGCCGCCTTCCACGCGCGAACCGTCGGGCTTGGCCGGGATCATCAGGTTCTTGATGCGCACGTTGGCGAAGGTGCCGCGCATCATGATTTCATGGTTGCCGCGGCGCGAGCCGTAGGAATTGAAATCGGCCTTCAGCACGCCGTTTTCGGTCAGCCACTTGCCGGCCGGGCTCGATTCCTTGATGGAGCCGGCGGGCGAGATGTGGTCGGTCGTGATCGAGTCGCCGAACACGCCGAGCGCGCGTGCGCCCTTGATGTTGGGATCGGTCTTTTGCGGCTCCATCGCGAATTCGCCGAAGAAGGGCGGTTCGGCGATGTAGGTCGAGTTCGGCCAGTTGTAGACTTCGCCTTCGGCCACGCCCTTGATGTCCTGCCACAGCTTGCCCGGGGCGGTCTTGACTTCGGCGTAGTTTTCCTTGAAGGTCTTGGCGTTCATGGCGAACTTCATCAGCTTCGCCACTTCAGCCGAAGTCGGCCAGATGTCGCCCAGGTAGACATCCACTTCCTTGCCCTTGATCTTGCCCTTGCCGACCGGCTCGGTCATCAGGTCGCGCGTCACGTTGCCGGCGATGGCGTAAGCCACGACCAGCGGCGGCGAAGCGAGGAAGTTGGCGCGGATGTTCGGATGGATGCGCGCTTCGAAGTTGCGGTTGCCCGACAGCACGGCCGCGGCCACGATGTCGTTTTGCTGAATCGCCTCGTTCATCGCGGGCGTCAGGTCGCCGGCATTGCCGATGCAGGTGGTGCAGCCGTAGGCGGTCACGCCGAAGCCGAGTTTTTCCAGGTAGGGCAACAGGCCGGCTGCTTCGAGGTACTTGGTCACCACGCGCGAGCCCGGGGCCAGCGAAGTCTTGATGTGCGGCGCCACTTCCAGTCCGGCTTCGACAGCCTTCTTGGCCAGGAGTCCCGCGGTCAGCAGCACGCTCGGGTTGGAGGTGTTGGTGCAGGAGGTGATCGCGGCGATCAGCACGTCGCCGCTCTTGACCTTCACGCCGTCGGCGTTGGTGAACTCCTGGCCCAGGTCTTCAGCCTTCTTGTTGAAGCCGTTTTCGGCCACAGGCTTGGAAAACAGTTCGGTGAAGGTCTTCTTGACGTTGCCGATTTCCATGCGGTCTTGCGGGCGCTTCGGGCCGGCCAGCGAGGGGGCAACCGTGCCGAGGTCGAGCGTCAATTCCTTGGTGTAATCGATCTGGCCGGCCTTGGGGATGCCATACAGGTCTTGCGCCTTGAAATAGCTCGCGAAGGCATCGATCTCGGCCTTGCTGCGGCCCGTGCCTTCGAAGTATTCGATGGTGGCGTCGTCGACCGGGAAGAAGCCCATGGTCGCGCCATACTCCGGGGCCATGTTGGCGATGGTGGCGCGGTCCGTCAAGGACAGCGACTCGGTGCCTTCGCCGAAGAATTCGACGAACTTGCCGACCACTTTTTCCTTGCGCAGCATCTCGGTGATGGTCAGCACCAGGTCGGTCGCCGTCACGCCGCCGCGCAGCGCGCCGGTCAGGTTCACGCCGACCACGTCGGGCGTCAGGAAATAGACCGGCTGGCCCAGCATGCCGGCTTCGGCTTCGATGCCGCCCACGCCCCAGCCGACCACGCCGATGCCGTTGATCATGGTGGTGTGCGAGTCGGTGCCGACCAGGGTGTCGGGATAATAGACTTCAGCCTTGCCTTCGGCCTTCTTGTGCACG
>DASVYZ010000222.1:0-3787 GCA_036391935.1 Burkholderiaceae bacterium
CGGAACCGGTACCCACGCCCAAGGTGGAAGACCGGACGCCGCCCGTGCCCGATGCCGATATCGCCACGGCGCAGGAAAAGAAACGGCTGAAGCAAGAGAAGGAAGAGCAGGAAAAAGCCGCCCAGCAGAAGAAACTGGAAGATCAGCGCAAGCAGGAAGAACTGGAAAAAAAGCAGGAGGAAAAGGAAAAGCAGGAAGCCGCCGAGAAAAAACGCGAGGAAGAGGACAAGAAACTCGCCGAGAAGAAACAGCAACAGGAAGAGCAAAAGCGATTGCAGAAAATGCATGACGAGGACAAGGCCCGCATGCTGCGCGAAGCCGGCGGCAATCCCGGCACCGGCAGCCCGACCGCGCCGGGCAAGCCGGGCGGCAATGGCGCCTGGATCGGCAAGGTGCAAGCCAAGATCAAGAGCTTGATCGTCTTCAATGCGCCGCCGGGCGCGGACCAGAATGCGACGGCGCAATTCTCGGTTTCCCTGCTGCCGGACGGTTCGGTGGCCTCGGTCAGATTGACCGGCTCTTCCGGGAATCCCGCCTGGGATGAAGCGGTCAAACGTGCCATCGAAAACGCCGCGCCCTACCCGTTCGACAGTTCAACGGGTTCGGTGCCGCGCCAATTTACCAGTTCGAACCGCCTGGGCGACCAGAAGTGACCAGGCACTTCACACCATTCATTTGAAAGACCCGCGAACATGATGAAATCCCTGCTTCGATTCGCCGCCCTGCTCCTGCTGGCCGGCGCCCCGCTGCTGGCCCAGGCGCAGTTGCACATCACCACCGAAGGCGTGGGCAGCAAGCGCATCCCGATCGCCATCGCCGAATTCGCGGACGAAGGCACCGCGCCCGAGCAAATGAGCGTCATCATCAAGGCCGACCTGGCGCGCAGCGGCTACTTCACCATCATCGACACGCCTTCCCCGATGTCGGAAACCACGAACGTCAACTACGGCGACTGGAAGACGCGCGGCGCGTTTGCCCTGTCGGTGGGCAGCGTGCAAAAGCTGGCCGACGGCCGCTTCGTGATCCGCTACCGTCTGTTCGACATCGGCAAGGGTGCGCAAATCTCCGGTTTCGCCGAAACCGTCTACGCCGACCGCCTGCGCCTGGCGGCGCACAAGATTGCAGACGACATTTATGAAAAGCTGACCGGCATCCCGGGCGACTTTTCCACCCGCATCGCCTACGTCACCAAGGAAGGCCGCACCTACAAGCTGGTGGTGGCCGACGCCGACGGCAAGGGCGAAGTCGATGCCATGCGCTCGTCGGAACCGATCATTTCGCCGGTCTGGTCGCCCGACGGCACCCATATCGCCTGCGTGTCGTTCGAAAAGCGCAAGCCCATCGTATTCGTGGTCGATCTGGTGCATGGCGAGCACCATGAAGTCGCCAACTTCAAGGGCAACAACTCGGCCCCGGCCTGGTCGCCCGACGGCAGCAAGCTCGCCGTGGCGCTGACACTGTCGGGCAATACGCAGATCTACCTGATCAATTCATCGGGCGGCGGCACGCCGGTCAGGCTGACCACGAGCGCCGACATCGACACCGAACCGCGCTTCTCGCCCGACGGCCAAAGCATCTATTTCACCAGCAACCGCGGCGGCGGCCCCCAAATCTACCGGGTCGGCGTGGGCGGCGGCCAGGCCCAGCGCGTAACCTTCCATGGCGACTTCAATACCAGCCCGCGCATTTCGCCCGACGGCAAGACCCTGGCCTACGTATCGCGCCGCGAAGGCCAATTCAATCTTTATGTGCTGGACTTGGCAACTAATCAAGAGTTGCGCCTGTCCAACGGCAACATGGATGAAGCGCCGAGCTTTTCGCCCAACGGCCGCTACATCATGTATTCCACCGACATCGGGCACCGCAAGTCGCTCGCTGTCGTTTCGGTGGACGGCAGTGTGAAGCAGGCCTTGATGAACCAGGCGCTCGACATCAGCGAGCCCACCTGGGGTCCGTTTATGAAATAATGCTGTTTTACTTACTTGGAACCCGTTCCAAAATGGACAGGAGTCGATATCATGGCCGTTTTGAAAAGGGTTCCCATACCAACAAGGAGAAGAAGATGCGCCAATATTCCGCTATCGCCCTGGCAGTTTCGGCTGCCCTGATGTTCGCCGGCTGCACGTCGACCAAGCTCGATGAAAAGCCGAAGATCGAAGACAAGCCAATGCAAACGGAAACGCCGAAAACCTCGGACACCCGTGCCGTGACCCCGATCACCACCACCGAACTGCCGGCCCCGACGGATGCCAACCGCAGCGTGTATTTCGATTTCGACAGCTATGTCGTCAAGGACGAATTCGCCCCTGTGATCCAGGCCAACAGCAAGTACCTGGCCAGCAAGAAGGACCGCAAGGCGACGATCCAGGGCAACACGGACGAACGCGGCACTGCCGAATACAACCTGGCGCTGGGCCAGAAGCGCGCTGAAGCCGTGCGCAAGTCGCTCGCGGCCATGGGCGTTGCCGATTCGCAGATGGAAGCCGTGTCTTTCGGCAAGGAAAAGCCGAAGGCGCAAGGCCACGACGAGGCAGCCTGGTCCCAGAACCGCCGCGCCGACATCGTCTATTGATCTCGCTATCGCCTGAACTGACACCATGTCCAAGACCGCAATAGCCGCGGCCCTGACGGCCGTATTCACGTTTGCCATGCTGCCGGCGCACGCAGGGATTTTCGACGACGACGAGGCGCGCAAAGCCATCATGGATTTGCGCACCAAGGTCGGCGACCTGCAGCAGGAAATCGACTCCAAGATGGCGGACAAGGCAGACAAGAGCGGCATGCTCGATCTGTTGAACCAGAACGAGCAATTGCGGCAGGAAGTCGCCCGCCTGCGCGGCCAGATCGAAGTCTTGACCAACGATCTGGCCGAAACGCAAAAGCGGCAAAAGGACTTCTACACCGACCTCGATGCCCGCTTGAGGAAGGTCGAGCCGGTGGCAGTCAATGTCAACGGACAGGAAACCCAGGTCGATGCGAGCGAGCAGCGCGCTTATGAAAGCGCCCAGGGCTTGTTCAAGGGCGGCGACTACAAGGGCGCAGCGACGGCACTGCAGGAATTCCAGCGCCGCTACCCCGGCTCCGCCTTCGGCGCCGATGCGCAATACATGCTCGGCAACAGCCTCTACCTGCAAAACGACTACAAGGGCGCGCTGGCAGCCCAGCAAGTGGTGATCCGCACCTATCCCGACAGCGACAAGGCGCCGGAAGCCCTGCTGTCGATCGCCACCTGCTATGTCGAGCTGAAGGATAAGGCTGGCGCCAGGCGCGCGCTCAACATGCTGGTCGACAAATACGGCAGCTCGCCGCAAGCGGCGACCGCCAAGGAACGCTTGCGTGCGTTGAAATAATGCCGACAGGCATTGACGCATCGGCAAACACTGCATTATAATAGCGGACTTTTCGGGTCGTTAGCTCAGTTGGTAGAGCAGCGGACTTTTAATCCGTTGGTCGCAGGTTCGAGTCCCGCACGGCCTACCAGAAATATCGAAGGGGTTGCATGCAAGTGCAGCCCCTTTTTGTCGTCCATATTTTCCACGATCTCGTAACGGCGCGAATGCTTCCGCATTGATTTGCAATTGCTTTTGCACTTGTTGGCCGTAGCGTCCCGTGCAAGTATCGGGCTTTGACGATATGGGCCGCCTCACCCCGCTACGCCGCCCCTTCCGCTTCCTGTTCGTCAGGCCTGCGCCTTGCCTTCAGCTTCCCTCAGAGCCGCAGTCGCCGGCGACACCCTTGTCGTTCGGCCAAAACTTCCGCTTGCTGAGTGCGTAGAGGGCCTTCACCT
>DASVYZ010000223.1:0-3420 GCA_036391935.1 Burkholderiaceae bacterium
CTCGGTGCGGAAGAAAGGCGCCAGGTCGGCGGCGGGCAGGCTGTCGATGAGGGCGTGGTCGGCGTACTCGGTCCGGGCACGGGCTTCGGCGTGTCCGGCCTGGTGATGTCGCAGGGCGGCTGCACGCCCCTGGAGACCGAGGGCGGGCATGTCAACTTCGCGCCGTCCAATGAGACCGAGTGCCGCATACTCGAATATGCCTGGCGCGAATTCGCCCACGTCTCGGTAGAGCGGCTGCTTTCCGGCATCGGCTTGCACATCGTCTATCGCGCGCTGTGCGAACAGGCCGGCGTGGCGCCGACCGCAGCCGATGTGCCTGAAATCATCCGGCGCGGCTTGGCCGGCGAGTGCGCGCAGTGCGACGCGACCATCGACACTTTTTGCGCCATGCTCGGCACGGCCGCGGCCAATGTCGCGCTGACGCTCGGCGCGGTGGGCGGCATCTATATCGGCGGCGGCATCGTGCCGCGCCTGGGTGCGAGGTTCGATGCGTCCGGCTTCCGCGCGCGCTTCGAAGCCAAGGGGCGTTTCTCGTCTTACCTGGCCCAGATTCCGACTTATGTGATCACGGCCGCTTACCCGGCCTTCAAAGGGCTGTCGGCCAAGCTGGCCGCCGTTCAAACGAACTAAAGGATTCATCGTGCAGCAGAAACATCGCCGGCGCCACACCTTCCCGCTCGATCCCTGGGGGATCAGGGAGACCGGCTTCGATACCGATTCGCACTTTCTCGATGAGACGCTGTTCGCGCTCGGCAACGGCTATATCGGCTTGCGCGGTTCACATGAAGAGACCTACACCGGCCCCAAGGGAAGCTCCCGCGACGGCAGTTACTTGAACGGTTTCTACGATACCGAGGAAATCCATTACCCGGAAAACGCATACGGCCTGGCGCGCTTGAATGAATTCATGCTCAACGTGCCCAACGGCAAGCGCATCGAATGCTTCATCGAAGGCGAGCGCGTCGACCTGCTGCAAGGCGAAGTTGCGGACTATGAGCGCGCGCTCGATTTCAGGCGCGGCATTGTGGAACGGCGATTCGAATGGGTCTCGCCGCAGGGGCGCCGCATCGCGATCAGCAGCCGGCGCATCGTCTGCCTGGCCCACAAGCATCTGTATGGCATGCAATACCAGGTGCGGGCCATGAATTTCTCCGGCCGCGTGCGGCTTGTCTCGATACTCGACGGCGCGGTGAAAAACCTCGAGGCCGGCGACGACCCGCGCGTCGGTTCGACCGTCCACGGCCCTTCCCTGCATCTGCTCGACCTGGAGCAGGAGGGCGGTTATGCGGCACTGATCCAGCGCACCACAAATAGCGGCTTTACGCTGGTGTCGGCCATCGAATCGGAACTGAGCGGAGCGAGCGGCACCATCGGACATGCCGTGCACGGCCAGCGCATCGAGACGCTGTTCGATTGCGATCTGGCGCGAGGGGGGAGTGCCGGCCTGGTCAAGTTCGGCTGCTATTTCAGTTCGCGCGATTTTCCCGAGGCCGAACTGGCCTCTCGTGCGCGTGAAACCTTGCGTGAAGCCCGGCTCTCCGGCTTCGATGCGCTGTGCGCCGAACAGGAAGCCTGGCTGGCCGACTTCTGGAAACAGGCCGACGTCGAGATTGCCGGCGACGACGCCTTGCAGCAAGGGATGCGCTTCAATCAGTTCCACCTGCTGCAATCGGTGGGACGCGACGGCAAAAGCAATATCGCGGCCAAGGGCGTAACCGGCGAAGGTTATGAAGGGCATTACTTTTGGGATACCGAGATCTACATCCTGCCGTTCTTCCTGTACTCGAAACCCGACGTGGCGCGCAAGCTGCTCGAATACCGATATGCCGGCTTGCCCAAGGCGCGCGAACGCGCGCGCCAGATGGCACATGGCAGGGGTGCGCTCTACCCCTGGCGCACTATCGCCGGCGAGGAATGCTCGGCGTATTATCCGGCCGGCACTGCCCAGTATCACATCAATGCGGACATCGCCTACTCGATCAAGCAATACGTCGAGATCAGCGGCGACATGGCTTACCTGTTGCAATACGGCGCCGAGATCGTGCTCGACACGGCTCGCATCTGGACAGGCATAGGAGGGTATGCGCCGGGAGAGCCGGATCGTTTTTGCATCAACACCGTGACCGGGCCGGACGAATACACCGCCATTGTCAATAACAACTACTACACCAACCTGATGGCACAATTGCACCTGCGCTATGCGGTTGAGGTTGCCGAAACGGTGATGCGCGCCGACCCGAGCGCTTACGCACGCATCGCTGCCGCCATCGAACTCGACCCGACCGAGATCGCCGAATGGCGCCGAGCCGCCGATTGCATGGTCTTGCCCTACGATGAAAAGCGCGGCATCCATCCGCAAGACGACAGTTTTCTCTCGAAGAAAGTGTGGGATTTTGCCGCCACACCGCGCGCCAACTACCCGCTGCTGCTGCATTACCACCCGCTGGTGATCTACCGCCACCAGGTGTGCAAGCAAGCCGACGTGGTGCTGGCACTGTTGCTGCAGGGGGACCGCTTCACGCTGGAAGAAAAGCGGCGCGACTTCGATTATTATGAAAAAATCACGACTCACGATTCCTCGCTGTCTTCGTGCATCTTCAGCATCATCGCAGCGGAAGTGGGCTACGCCGACAAGGCATACGACTACTTCATGGAAACCGCGCGGCTCGACCTCGACGATACGCATGGCAACACTTGCCATGGCGTGCATACGGCCGCGATGGCCGGCACTTGGCTCGGCGTGGCTTGCGGTTTCGGGGGCATGCGCGGCTATGGCGGGAACTTGCGCTTTGCGCCGAGCCTGCCGCGCCAATGGAGCCATTACCGTTTCCGGGTCCACGTGCGCGGCCAATTGCTGCAAGTGCAGGTGGCGCAGGATGGCGTGGAATACCGCTTGCTCAAGGGTGAACACCTGAATTTTGCGCATCGCGGCGAAGCCGTCGAGCTGACGCGTGCCCGACCGGCACGCAAACTGCCATGAACCGCGCCCGCATCCGCTTCGAGGCTGTCGTGTTCGACCTCGACGGGGTCTTGACCGATACCGCGCGCTACCACTACCTGGCCTGGAAACGCCTGGCCGATTCGCTTGGCATCGCCTTCGACGAAGCCGCCAACGAGCACTTGAAGGGCATAGACCGCATGGGTTCGCTGAACCTGATCCTCGGCGATCGCGCTTCCGCCTATTCGCCGGAGAAAAAAATTGCCTTGGCCGACAAAAAGAACGACCATTACCGGCAATTGATTTCGACCATGACGCAAGCCGATCTGCTGCCCGGCGCGCGCGAAGCCCTGCAGTCGGTCAAAGCCGAGGGCTTGAAAACCGGCTTGGCGTCGGTGTCGAAAAACGCCATGACCGTGGTCGAACGCCTGGGCATAGCCGGCCTGCTGGACGATATTGTCGATGCGGCCATGATCGTGCAC
>DASVYZ010000224.1:0-1654 GCA_036391935.1 Burkholderiaceae bacterium
CTGATCTTGCCTTCGCTGGCGAGGCGGGCTTCCCGCTCGGCTTCCAGTCGGCGCCGGCTGACGGCCAGGGCTTCTTCCTCAACCTGAACGTGGCGCTGCGCTTCGGCGCTGGCTTCGGAGTCGGTGCGGGCGCGCTCTTCAGCCAAGGCGCGGGCCTGCGCCTCGGCACGTGCGCGGTTCTCCGCCGCCACCGTGGCCTTGGCCTCGGCTTCGACGCGCGCAATCGCCTGGCGTATCGCCTTCAGGTCTACCCGCGCATGCGGCGGCAATTCGTCGACGTCGGCAAAACCATGCCGACTGTCTTCATTAAGGAAAGGATTGCGCCCGGCACCGTTGTTTTCCATGTCCCACTCCCGCCATTCGGAATTTCTTAGCAACCATTATCGGTTCGCAAAAATCCAGCAAGGCTTGGAGAAGACACGGGTTTATGCGTTAATTCCCAGAAAATTTCCTATTTGAAACTATTGTCGAGGAATTGAGTGCAATGGCTTCAAGGGCGGGCTTCAGGTGGATCGATATCCTTGCCCGGTTCAAGTTGCCAGTGTCACTTTGGCGTATCGACGAAATTGGCCAGAATGGCATCTAGCCGCTCCATGCGGAAGGGCTTGACCAGAAAATAATTCATGCCGGCTTCCAAGCAGGTCTGGATATCGGAACCGGCGCCGGCGGCCGTCAAGGCCACGATGGGGACTTGCGAAGCGGAGCCCGGCAAGGCGCGGATGGCGCGCGTGGCTTCGATGCCGTCCATTTCCGGCATATGCATGTCCATCAAGACAACGTCGAAGCTTTCGCGCGCGGCCAGTTCGACAGCTTGGCGTCCGTCGCCGGCTATGGTGACGCGATGGCCGGCTTTCTTGAGCAAGGCGCCTGCCACGCGCTGGTTCACTTCATTGTCTTCGGCCAGCAGGATGTGCATGCCGACACAGCCGGCCGGCGCCACAACCGGCGTCGCAGGCTGGCTTGCCGCCTGAGCCGGGGCAAAGTCGAGCTCGAACCAGAAATGGCTGCCCACGCCCGGCGTGCTGTCGACACCGATGCTGCCGCCCTGCATCTCGACGATCTTCCTGCAGATGGAGAGCCCCAGCCCGGTGCCGCCGAAACGGCGCGAAATCGAACTGTCGGCCTGGAAGAAGGAATGGAACAGCTTGTCTTTCGCCTCGGGGGCGATGCCGATGCCGGTATCGACGACGTTAAACCGTAATCCTTGCCGGCCCTGCCTGCCGTCCTTTGCCGCACAGGTTTCCACACCTATGCTCACCCCGCCCGTTTCGGTGAACTTCAAGGCATTCGACACGAGGTTGAGCAAAACCTGGCGCAAGCGCCCGACATCGCCGACGAGGTTGCGCGGCACGCCGGCACCGAATTCGCAGGCGAGCGACAAGCCGGCGCTTTGCGCCCGCGACGACAGCAAGCTGACCACGCTATCGACGGTCTTTTGGAGGTCGAAATCGATCGCCTCGAAGTCGAGGTTGCCCGCCTCCAGCTTGGAAAAATCGAGGATGTCGTTCAAGATGGTGAGCAAGGCTTCGGCCGAATATTGCGCCGTTTCGAGGTATTCGCGCAGCAAAGGCTCGCGCGCCTCGCAGATGGCGAGTTGCATCATGCCGAGGATGCCGTTCATCGGGGTGCGGATTTCATGGCTCATCACGGCCAG
>DASVYZ010000225.1:0-3901 GCA_036391935.1 Burkholderiaceae bacterium
CCCAGCTGGCCAACCTTCCGCCGGAGCAGCGCGCCATGATCGAATCGCATATGAAGGGCTCCGGCTTTGGGGGTGGCGGCATGCGCGTCTGCATCAGCCCGGCAATGGCGGCCAAGCATGAACTCGGCGGCGATCCGCACAGCCATTGCCCACCGGCCTCGACTGAGGTCAGCGGCAACACGATCAGCTTTGTCGTGAACTGTACCTACCAGGGGCGCACCACGGTCGGGAAAGGGCAGGCGGTCTTGAATGGGGACAGCTACGCCATCCATTCGGACGTGAAAGAGACCGACAGCAAGGGCACGCATACTGCCGTGTCCGATATACAAATGACTTACCTTGGATCGGACTGCCAGGGCATCAAGCCCATGGATCAGAAGTAGCCGGGCCGGCACTACGCCAGGCGGGCGGCGCATCGTTCGATGCGCCGCCCGTTTTATTTTTTCGATCCGGTTGTTGCGGATTTTCCCTTTATCCAGCCTGTTAGTTGCAAATTTAAACTGATGCGATTGCACTGGAATTGCCGTATCGCAAAGCTGCGATTGTCCGGCATGGAATCAAGCGGAATATCAAGAAGAACATGCTGCGTGTTCCGCAACAAGCCCGAGGAAATGGCGCTGTGGTTTGCCGCGCATCTGTGCAAGGCGAGCGTTATCGCGGCGTGTTCGACCTGGTCAGCTTCGCAGTCTACGACAAGAAAGGGGACGGCACCTTCGCAGCGTTCGAGAAGGTATTCGGAGCCGCCGCGAAGTAATGGCAGGCAAGGAAATGCAGGCAAATTTGTAACAAGAATGCTTGCGGGAATATTCCCGGGTTTTGCTACTTGAACATTTTTCTCCGTGCGCGGATACTTGGCATCCGGCATTTCGATTTAACAATTGGACGATGTTTGTCACGCGTTCGCCAGGAGAAAAAAATGAAGTACCCCCACTCGGCAACCCGCTCGCTTTCCACCACCTTGTTGCCGCTGACGCTGGGCCTGGGTCTAGGCTTGGCCTTGGCCGGCTGCGGCGGCGGCAGCGGCGACAGCCATCAGCAGGGCATGGCGCGGCAAATCCGCCCGGCGCAAAAGACCAGTTCCGTCAACGCGCAATATGCAACGCTGGTGCAGCAGCTTTACGTATCGTTCTTCGGCCGACCGGCCGATCCGACGGGCCTCGCCAACTTCGAAGCCGCACTGGCCGCGGCCAATGCGCCGTCCGATGCCCAATCCCTGCTGCAAATCTATAACAGCAAGACTAATCCGGCCGTCAATGCGCTGGTCGACAGTTTCGGCACCAGTGCGGAATCGCAAGCCCTGTATGGCAACGGTACGACGGATCAATTCGTGCAGGCCATCTTCAGCAACGTGCTCAATCGCCAGCCCTTGCAGTCCGGCCTGGATTTCTGGGCCAATGCGATCGACAGCGGCAGCATGACGCGCGGCAGCGCGTCGCTGCAGATCATGGTGGGAGCCTTGACCAATACATCGGCGCAGGGCCAACTCGACCAGCAGTTGATCAGCAACCGCTTGTCGGTCGCCGCGACGTTTACGGCCGATATCCAGACCGCCCCCGAATTGCGCGGCTACAAGGGGGCGGCTGCGGCGCAAATTGCGCGCAGCCTGCTGTCGGCCGTCACTGCCACGACCAACTTGAGTTCCTATGCCAGCACCGTCAATGCAACGGTGGTGTCGTTACAGCGCTTCCTGATCGGCGGCAGCCTCGCTGGCCTGGCCAGCGGCGAGAGCTTGGGGCTGCTGAACAACGGCGGCGATGCGCTCGCGCTGACGGCAAATGGGGCATTTGACTTTGCCTCGCCCCTTCTGGGCGGCGCCAGCTTCGATGTGACAGTTTCCACCCAGCCAGTCGGGGAACTGTGTTCCGTTACCAACGGCAGCGGGCAAGTCATTTCCGACGTGTCCTCGGTCGGCATCAGCTGCCATTTTCCCTATGCTTATGCAATCAACCTGACGGGCAATTCGATTTCGCAATACGCGTTGCAAGCCACGGGCGCTTTGAGCATCGATGCGGCGGCCAGCGTCCCGACCGGCAAAACACCGTCTTCCATCGTTGTCGGCCCGGGCTACAAGAGCGTCTACGTCACCAACCAGGGCGACAACACGGTCGGCCAGTTTACGATCAATGCCGACGGCTCGCTCACGCCGGGCGGCGCTGTTCAGGCGCAGTCCGAACCGACGGCGCTGGCAATCACGCCGAACGGTAAATTTGCCTACGTGGCCAATTTCGGCACGACCACCGTATCGCAATACAGCGTGACCGGCAGCGGCTCGCTGGCCGCACTGGGCACGGCAACTGTGACGACCGGCACGGCCCCGACCGCCGTCGCGGTCGATCCGACCAGCAGCTACGTCTATGTGGTCAACAACGTTTCGCAAACCGTGGCGCAATTCACGGTGGGCTCGAATGGCGCCTTGTCGCCGATGTCCACGCCGACCGTGGGCACAGGCGGCAGCCCGCTGGCCATCGGCATGAGCCCGAACGGCCGATACGTCTACGTGATCAACAATGGAGTGGGCGACCATAGCGTGTCGCAATACGCCGTCGGCAGCAACGGCAGTTTGACGCCCTTGAGCCCGGCCAAGATCGGAATCGGCACCTCGCCCTCGTCCATTGCTTTCGATCCGGCCGGCAAGAACGCCTATGTCGTCGATACCTCCGGCGTGGTGTGGCAGCTGGCCATCGGCAGCGGCGGCACCTTGAGCCAGGCGGGCAGCACCAATGTCGCCGGCTTGACGGGACTTGCCATCGACCCTTCCGGGCGTTTCGCCTATGCCACGGTTAGCAGCGGTGCGGTAGCGCAGTTTGCCGTCGGCGGCAGTGGCGGCTTGAGCGCATTGTCGCCCGCGAGCGTTACGGCAGGGCAGGGTGCCTACGGGATTGCGGTAAATTTTTAGGCGTGTATGCTTCTCCTTGGGGAAGGTAGTACCCAAGGGGGAGTTCATGGTGTTATCGAAAATCGGATTTCTGCCATGCGCAATACTGGCTTGCCTGCCGGCGTGGGCCGATTCCGACTCGACCATTACCGTGCACTACATTGAACGCAAGCCGCTGCACTATCGTGATGAGCAGGGTCGGTTAAGCGGCATCCTCGTACCGCTGGTCGAGCAGAGCTTTGCCAAGGCCGGTATTCCCATGAGATGGCAATTGACGCCGGAGAACCGCATCATGGCCACACTCAAGGCCAATGACGGTCGCGACTGCTCCTCCGGCATTTATAAATCGGCCGAACGGGAATCGTTCGCACGCATTTCCCCGCCGATCTATCGCGACAAGGGCCTGGTGGCGTTGGCGCGCGCCGATTATCCTGTCCCTGCCGTAACCACGGCGCACGAATTGTTTACCCGCCCGCAAGCGCGGCTCTTGATCAAGCAGGGCTTCGTCTATGGCCGCTACCTCGACCCGATGATCGAGAAGATGCCGCCAGCCCAGGTGCAGCGCGTTACCGACGAGATCGGTTCCATGGTTCGGATGGTGCGCGCCGGAATCGCCGACTTCATCATCTTGACCGAGGAAGAAGGCGAGGTCTATGCGGATGCCGCCGGCGCTGCCGCCCCCGACAGCATCCGCCTTCTGCACTTGTCCGACGTGCCGGCCCAGGAATACCGCTACATCTTTTGCAGCAAGGGCGTGCCGCAGGAAGTCATGGACAGGCTCAATGCCGCGATTGCGGTATTGCAGGTCGATGCCCCGCATCATCCCTGAGCGGCATCTCCAACCGGGCCTTTCGCACCGATTAAATTTGCCGCCGATTTTTTCGCGGCTAAATGTGCGACCGATTCGTAAGCGGCGTGGATCGCATAGCACAGCGCCAGGGTAATCGTGCCCGTCAGCGCCGTCAATTCGAGCGGCCCGAAGCCGGTCTTTTCCAGCGCCACCTGCGCCAGTACCAGGATGGGCAG
>DASVYZ010000226.1:0-9693 GCA_036391935.1 Burkholderiaceae bacterium
GGCAGGCTGTGCAGCAAGGGTTTATCGCTGCCTTTGACGGTGCAAAGCGATACCGGGCGCGCGTTGTATCCGGAAATGCGTGTGCGCCGCGAGATGCCGCGCAAGCAGGTCGATTGGGATACGGCCCTTGATGCGGTTGCCCAGCGCTTCGCCGACATCGTACAGGAACATGGCCCCGATTCGGTGGCGTTCTATGTTTCCGGCCAATTGCTGACCGAGGATTATTACGTCTTCAACAAGCTGGCCAAGGGTTTGATCGGCACCAACAACATCGATACCAATTCGCGGCTATGCATGTCTTCCGCGGTCATGGGCTACAAGCTGGCCTTCGGCGCCGATGGTCCACCCACCTGCTATGAAGATTTGGAAGCCGCCAAAACGGTATTTTTTGCCGGCAGCAACATGGCTTATGCCCATCCGGTCCTGTTCCGTCGCCTCGAAGCGGCCAAGGCGGCAGATCCTTCGATCCGCTGGATCGTGGTCGACCCGCGCCGTACCGACACCGCGGCCATGGCCGACCTGCACCTGGCAATCCAGCCCGGCACCGACGTGGCGCTGTTCAACGGCATGCTGCACCACCTGATCTGGGAAGGCCTGGTCGACCGCGCCTACATCGATGCGCATACGGAAGGGTTTGCCGAACTGAAGTCGCTGGTGCGCGACTATACGCCGCGTTTTTCCGCCGAGCTGTGCGGCATACGCGAAGGCGATTTGATCCAGGCCGCGGAATGGTTTGGCGCTTCGCCGGCCGCGCTTTCGCTGTATTGCATGGGCTTGAACCAGTCGAGCCACGGCACGGACAAGAACCTGGCCTTGATCAATCTGCACCTCGCGACGCGCCAATTGGGCAAACCCGGTGCCGGCCCGTTTTCCCTGACCGGCCAGCCCAACGCCATGGGCGGACGCGAAGTCGGCGGCATGGCAACCATGCTCGCGGCACACCGCGACTACGGCAATCCGGCGCACCGCGCCGAAGTGGCAAAGCTCTGGGGTGTGGATCAAGTCTCGGCCGTGCCGGGCCTGCCTGCTGTCGATATGTTCGACGCCATGCGCGACGGCCGTATCAAGGCAGTGTGGGTTGCGTGCACCAATCCGGCGCATTCGATGCCCGATGTGGGCAAGATTCGCGATGCCTTCGATACGGCCGAGTTCGTCGTGGTGCAGGAAGCCTTCATGCAAACCGATACCGTGCCGTATGCCGACGTGCTGTTGCCGGCCTCGTCATGGGGCGAGAAGGCCGGAACGGTGACGAACTCCGAGCGCCGCATCTCGCGTGTGCGCCAGGCCGTGCCGGCGCCGGGTGAAGCCAAGCCCGACTGGTGGATCGTCAATGAAGTGGCACGCCGCATGCAGGTCAGGCTGGGTAAAACCAGTCACAACCTGTTCCCCTACGAACAGCCGGAAGACGTGTTCAACGAGCACAGGCTCCTGACGGAGGGTCGCGACCTCGATATCGGCGGCTTGAGCTATGAAGTGATCGAGCGGCATGGTCCGCAACAATGGCCCTACCTCAAGGGGCAGGGGCAGGCGCGCCGTTATACCGACGGCCAGTTCGCCACGGCCAATGGCAAGGCGCGTTTTCACGCGCCGAATTATCTGCCTGTGGTTGAGCCGACCAGCGCTCGCTTCCCCTTCCACCTGCTCACAGGCCGCCTGCGCGATCAATGGCACGGCATGAGCCGCAGCGGCCGCGCCGCCTCGGCCTTTGCCCATGCGCCGGAACCATCGCTGACCATGCATCCCGCCGATGCCGAGCGGCGCGGCTTGAAGGCCGGCGATTTCGTCACCGTGGCGAGCCGGCGCGCGCACCTGGTGCTGCCTCTGCAGGTTTCCGACGAAGTGCAATCGGGCACGGTATTCGCCGCCATGCACTGGAACGGCCAATACATGAATTGCAGCGGCATCAACGAAGCCTGCGGCGATGCGGTCGACCCGAAATCCTTCCAGCCCGAATTGAAGCATTCCGCTGTACGGCTGGAAAAAACCGCCTTGCCCTGGCGCATGCTGGCGGCGCGCCGTGGCGACGTGCTGGCTTTGCAGGCCAGGGTGCAAGCATTGCTGAAAGAGTGCAGCTATGCCGCGATCGGTATGGAACAAGACCTGTTGATCGTGCGAGCCGCCCACACCTCGGCGCCGCACGAATGGCTGGAGCGGCTGCAGGCGGCGCTCGATCTGCCTGTCGGCAGCGACACGCTGGAATACCGCGATGCTCGCCGCGGCATTGCGAAGCGCGCGACCTGGGAAGATGGGCGACTGGCCGGCATGATGTTCGCCGGCGATCTTGCCAGTGCCGATGCCGTGTTGGACCAGATACGCGCGCACGAGCCCTGGAGCGGATCGCGCCTGGCGGTCTTTTCCAACCAGAAATCGCGCGCACCCGTCGATCGCACCATCTGCAATTGCAAGCAGGTCAAGGCGTCCTCCATCGTGTCCGCCGTGGCGCAGGGCGCAGGGCTGGAGCAGTTGAAGGCTCAACTCGGCTGCGGCACTGTTTGCGGCTCGTGCATCCCCGAATTGAAACAGATGTGCTCGGCGCGCGACGCCGGTGCCGCTCAGGGCACGGGATCGTGAGACAATAACCAGGAATCTGCCACGTCCCTCGCTTCATGCCGCGCGTCCTGCTAGTCAACGATACCGACAAACCCATTGCCGAACTGTGCCAGGCGTTGACGGCGCATGGCTATGAAGTCTTGCCGCTGGTGGCAACGTCGCGCGAACTGACCGAGGCGATCAAACGCGAAAAACCCGATATCGTCATCGTCGATACCGAATCGCCCTCGCGCGATACGCTGGAACAATTGGCCGTGATGCACGCGTCCGCGCCGCGCCCGGTCGTCATGTTCAGCCATGACTCGGATCAGCAATTGATCCGCGCCGCAGTCGGCGCCGGCGTTACCACCTATGTCGTCGATGGCCTCGCTCCCGAACGTCTGGCGCCGATACTCGAGGTGGCCCTGGCGCGCTTCGCCGAGGAATCGCGCCTGCGCCAGCGCCTGGCCGAGGTGGAACAGGAATTGGCCAACCGCAAATTGATCGACCGTGCCAAGGGGTTGTTGATGGAAAAGCGCGGCATGAGCGAAGCGCAAGCCTACGAGGCGATGCGCAGCCAGGCGATGAAACAAAGCGTGAAGATCGCCGAAGTCGCCAGGCGCATCATCGCCATGAGCGATTTGCTGGGGAATTAGCATGACTGAACAAGATAGCTCGTCCGATTTCGCGAAGCCCGAACTTGAGCGCCTGCGCCTGGGCTTCATGCCGCTGACCGATTGCGCCCCCCTGGTCGTCGCCGAGACGCTTGGCCTGGGCAAGAAATACGGGTTGGCAATCGAGCTGCAGAGGCAGGCGTCATGGGCGGCCGTGCGGGACAAGCTGCTGTCGGGCGAACTCGATGCGGCGCATGCCTTGTATGGCCTGGTGTACGGCGTGCAATTGGGCTTGGGGGGCCCGCAAGCCGATATGACCATCCTCATGACCTTGAACCGCAACGGTCAGGCCATCTCGCTTTCCAGCCGCCTGGCCGACATGCTCGATCAGAACGTGCCGCTCGGCCGAGTTGCCGCGGCGCTCGGCAGAAAGCCTGTGTTTGCACAAACCTTCCCCACCGGCACCCACGCCATGTGGCTCAACTATTGGCTGGCTGCGCAGGGCATCGACCCCTTGCGCGACGTCGAAAGCGTGGTGCTGCCACCGCCGCAAATGGCCGGCGCGATGGCTCATGGCGAGATCGACGGTTTCTGCGCCGGCGAGCCATGGCATACGGTGGTCAAGGCAAACGGGGCCGGCCGCATGAAAATCGCCAGCAGTGCCATCTGGCGCGATCATCCGGAAAAAGCGCTGGCTTGCCGCCGCGATTTCGCCTCGCTCTATCCGAACACGGCCCAAGCACTGATACGCACGCTGCTCGACGCCTGCCGCTGGCTGGAAAACCGGGACAACCGCCGCGAAGCGGCGGGCTGGCTCGCGGCCAGCCGCCATCTGAACCTGATGCCCGACTTGATCGTGCCGAGCATGTCGAACGACAGCGCAACACCGGTTCGCTTCTTCGGTCAGGACGGCATGAATGCGCCCATGCCGGAAGATGGCTTGTGGTTCCTGAGCCAGTATCGGCGCTGGGGAATGCTCAAACGCGATCCCGAGTGGCGCCGCGTGGTTCAGGATGTCAGCGCAACGACCTTGTTCAATGCTGCTGCGGCCGGTTTCGGAATCGATGCCGGCCTGGCGGCGCCGGTCACGCTGATCGACGGCATGCCTTGGAATGGCCGCGATGCCGCAGCTTACGCCGACGCTTTCGAGATCGGCGAATCCCGCCGCATCCCTCGGCAATCCTGATCGCTATCCGGGCAATTTATCCCGCAATGCGTGAAAGCGGGTTCCAAGCCGTTCGTCTCTGGCGCATAGGAACAATGACGGTGCCTACCGTATCGGCAACAGAACGGTAAACTGCGAACCGCTACCGGGTTCGCTCTTGACCTCAAGCATGCCCCCATGCAGGTCGACCAGCTGCTTGACGATGGCCAGGCCCAAACCGGTGCCGTCGTACTTGCGCGTCAGGCCGGTGTCGAGCTGTACAAAGGGCTGGAACAGCTTGGCGAGACCCGCCTCCTCCATTCCTATCCCGGTGTCGACCACTGAAAATTCGATGTATTGACGCGAAGAAGGCGTGACGACGCTGATCAAGTCGTCCACCATCATTTCCGGCAAGGGCGTGCGCTCGGTCCGGCGCAGGATCGCGGTCACGGCGCCGCCGTCGGGAGTAAACTTGATGGCGTTGGACAATAGATTGAACACGATCTGCTTGAACTTTCGCTGATCGACGGAAAAAGGCGGCATCTGGTCGGCTTCCAACTCCATGCGGATATGGCGGGCGAAGGCGCGCTCGCGCAATACCGACATCGTGTTTTTGAGCAACGCAACCAGATCGGTTTCGCTCAGTTCAAGCTCCATCCTTCCCGCCTCGATCTTGGCCAGGTCGAGGATGTCGTTGATCAGCGTCAGCAGGTGCGTGCCGCTGTAATAGATGTCCTTGATGTATTCCTTCTGGTCCGGGCGCAGCTCCCCCACCAGGTCGTCCTTCAGCGCCTCCGAAAAACCGAGGATGGCGTTCAAGGGCGTACGCAACTCGTGCGACATATTGGCCAGGAATTCCGATTTGGCGCGGCTGGCGTGTTCCAGTTCGACGTTCTTGCTTGCGATAAGCCGATTGGTCGCTTCCAGCTCGCTTGAATATTGCGCGAGGCGCATATTGAGTTCGATCACCTGGCGTTCGCGCGCCAGCAATTCCTCGTTGACGAACACGGCCTGTTCGTAAGTCGAAATCAGCAGATCGAGAATCTGCTGGCGTTGCGAGTTGATGAAGTGCTTTTGCCCACCCAGGTAAAGCACGATGCCCACATCCATATTCGTGCCGACACGGAATTCCTGCGTCATCAGCACGTATTCGATGCGCTGCAGCAAGTAGCCTTCCGCATAAGGCTTGCGGATGAAATTGTCGGCGCCGCATTCGAGGCCGCGCACGATGTCTTTCGGATCGGTCAGCGATGTCACAAGGACGACCGGGATGTCGCTCCAACGCTCATGGGACTTGATCGCCTTGCACAGCGCATAGCCATCCATTTCCGGCATGACGATATCGGACAGCACGATATGCGGCTTGCGCTCGGTAATCGCCGCCAGCGCCTGGGTGCCGTTGTGCGCGATACGCGGCTGATAGCCCCTGGATTGGATCAGGTGGCGCAATTTCTCAGCCTGAGTCGGGCTGTCCTCCACGATCAGGATGTCGATCTCGTCATTTTTCATGGCAACAGTCCGTGGTTCACATCAACTTTCGCACGCGCTCGAGAAATTGCAAGGAAATTGTGAATTTACCGCCGTTGGCAAGCGTCGCCAAGCCTGCTTGGAGCAATTCGAGTCCTTGTCTGAACAATTCATGGAAATCCGGATCGACCTGCCGTTCGCCGCACTGGACCTTGTGCAATACCTGTTCCAGGGAGCGACAGAGAAACGCCGCATCCTCCTGTTCCACCGCGTTGGCCGCCCCCTTCAGGCTGTGTACGGCCCTTGCCAGATCATACAGGATGGGGCTCCGGTCGGGCTCCCGGTCCAGTTTTCCGAGCAAGGCGGAAGCGCTGGCAATGTGGACCTGGGCTTCCTTGAGGAAAGTGCCGAAAAGGCGCTGCTGAAAATGCTCGAAGTCTTCCGCCATGGTGCGGCCTATTGCTGCAGGTCCATCGCTGCCAGCCGTGTCGACAGGCGGCGGTTCTCGAGGAACACTTCGTGGCGCCGCAATGCTTCACGGATGTTTTCCCGCATGGCTTTGTCTCCGATCGGTTTGCTCAGCACTTTGTACAGGTCGCCCTCGTTGACTGCTCCGATGACGGTCGCATAGTCCGCATGGCCGGTCAACAGGATGCGTACCGCGTCCGGATACATTTCCTTGGCGCGATGCAGGAGCGCGGTACCGGTCATGCCGGGCATGCGCTGGTCTGAAATGATGACGGCCACGTTGTGCAAGGCCAGCAGTTCAAAAGCCTCGGCGGCGGACGAGGCCGTCAGGAAATTCCAGTTTTCATGGTGGAAGGCACGTCGCATGGCCGACAGCACCAGCGGCTCGTCATCGACCAGCAGCACGGTATTGACCGGAGCGCTGTCGCCGAGCGATTCGAGACGCCTGCCCTCTTGCAGCAGTGTCGTCACCTCCGCTTCCGGAACCGGGCGGGAAAACAGATAGCCCTGCATCTCTTCGCACATTTGCTTGCGCAGATAGCCGTATTGGCTCAGCGACTCGACACCTTCGGCAATCACGGACAGCCCAAGATTGGCCGCCATGGACAGGATGCTGCGCACCAGGGCCGCGCTGCCCGGGTGCTGGGTCATGTCGCGAATGAAGGATTGATCGATCTTGATCCGGTCCACCGGGTAGTGGCGCAGGTAGGATAAGGAGGAATAGCCGGTACCGAAATCGTCCAGGGAAAGGCTGACGCCCAATTGCTTGAGCTCGTGCATGGTCTGGATGGTTTTTTCGGCGCTTTCCAGGATCAGGCTCTCCGTCAATTCCAGCTCCAGGTATTCCGCGGGCAAGCCGGTTTCCTGCAATGCGCTGCGTACCAGGGCCACCAGGTCGGGCATACGGAACTGTTGAGCCGACATATTGACCGCCACCCGCAACCAGGCGAAACCCTTGTCGTGCCAGTTGCGCGCCGCAATACAGGCCGAGCGCAGCGCCCACGTGCCCACCGCAGGCATCAAGCCGCTGGCCTCGAGCAAGGGAACGAATACCCCGGGCGATACCTGGCCGCGCTGCGGATGTTGCCAGCGTAACAGCGCCTCCACACCGACCACCTGCCCGGTCCTGAGATTGACTTGCGGCTGATAGTGCAGCAGAAATTCGTCGCGCTCCAAGGCGCGGTGCAGGTCGGCTGCCATCTGCATGCGCTTCTCCAGGTCGCGGTCGAGATCGGCGCTGTACAGCCTCACGCCGAATTCATCGTCGTGCTGCTCGGCTGCGGCGCGCGCGCGCCGCAACAGGTACCTGACTTCCGGTTCATGCGTCGGAAAGACGGCACCGCCCACGCTGCACTGCACGAAAACTTCATTTTCACCGATCTTGATCGCGCGCCCCAGGCTGGCTTGAACCTGGTTGGCCAGCTCCAGCGCTTCATCCATATCTTGCGCCCGCACTGCCAGCAGGGCGAATTCGTCAGGTGCCAGTTGCGCGACGAAATTATCCACGCCGTGCCCGTGTTCCAGCCTGGCGGCCACCTCGCGCAACACTTCATCCATCCCGGCATTGCCGAGCAATTGCAATACGTGGTCCGTGCGCTGCAGTTTGATATCGAGCAGCACCAGCGATTCGCCGCTTTCGGCGATGTCTTCGGCGGCCTTGACCAGGCGCTCGCTCAACATCGGCCCGCTGGGCAGACCGGTTTGCGAACTGTAGAAGGCCAGATAATGCAGCTTGGTTTCCGCAGCCAGCCGCCGCTGATCGATTTCCATGTGCACCAAGGCATAGGAAATATCGTCGGCAATGTCGGACAACAATTGGACCACCCCGGCGGCGACGAAATCGGCACGGTCCACATGCAGGATCAGCACGCCCCGGATTCGTCCCGAATCCTGCAATGGCAGTCCGATGACTGCGCAGTAGCCGTCGTCGGGCTCGTCATAGGTCTCGGCACGCATGCCGGCGCACACACGCCGGATCAGCCCCGGGCCGGCGGCTTCCGTATCGCGGAACGGCAACGCCTGGCCGCACGATGCAAAATGGCGGAAGGCGTTATTGGCCGGGTCGATCAGACCCAGCGATGCATAGGGAAACAAGCCGCTTTCGACGGCGATGCGTGTGACTTCGAGATACAGACCGTCCGGGGAGCTCGACCTGGTCGCCGCGCGGCTGACACGGCTGGTCATGGTCAACACACGGTTGACGGTTTGTAAATGCATAGCCGGGTTGTCCATGGGCGGTGCGCTCAGCGTTCTATCGAGTTCTTGCCTTTCTGCAAAACCTTGTTGATGCGTTGCGACAACTCCCAGCGGTCTATCGGTTTGACGATGAAATCGTCGATGCCCGATGACGTCAGCCGCTGATGCGAAGCGACATCGTCCAGAGAAGATATCACAATGATGGGGATTGCTTGTGTGACAGAATTGGCTTTCAGTGCGCGCGCCACCTCGAAACCGTCGCGTCCCGACATCATCAGGTCGAGCAGGATCAAGTCCGGGACCATGGAAGCGGCCAGTTCCAGCCCCGCTTCGCCGGAGGCCGCGCATTCGACCTCGTGGCCATCGGCTTTGACAAAAACCTCAAAAAGACGTCGATTTCGCTCTTCATCGTCAATGATCAGGATGTTTGCCATCGCGTTATCCGTTTCCGCTCAACAAGGATGAAATGCAGGCAGCCGACTAAAGAGGGGGCCGGACGTTGCCTTTTGATCATAGGTCCCGGCAACAGATAGACTCAAGCATTGCACGCTTGATACCAACAGTGTATGCGATTTTTCTCAGACTGTAGTGGCGGAGGCCGAGACGAGATGGGGAGCGGGTTTGCCTATGGCATAACCTTGCGCGAAGTCCACGCCCATGATCTTCAGGCGCTGCAAAGTCTCTTCGCTTTCGACGAATTCGGCGATGGTCTCGATACGCATGACCTGGCCGACACGGTTGATCGCCTCGACCATCGCGTGGTCGATGGGATTGCGGGCCATGTCCTTGACGAAGCTGCCGTCGATCTTGAGATAGTCGACCGGCAAATGCTTCAGGTAGGAAAACGAAGACATGCCGCTGCCGAAATCGTCCAGGGCGATGCGGCAGCCCAAATCCCGCAAAGTGCGGATCAATACCGCAGCCTTGGCCAGATTGGCAATGGCGGCGGTTTCCGTGATTTCGAAGCAGATATTCTGCGGCGGTACCTTGGTCGCCTGGAATTGCTCGCGCACGAAAGGCAGGAAATCGACGTCTCCCATTGACGTGCCCGAAAGGTTGATCGCGTAAATTTCGTCTTCCGCGCCCAAGCGCGCGCGCTGCGCATGCAAGGCCAGCGCGTTGCGAATCACCCAGCGGTCGATGGCCGGCATCAAGCCGTAGCGCTCGGCTGCGGGAATGAAGGCGACGGGAGGGACGATCTGGCCGTTTTCATCCCGCAGCCGCAGGAGGATTTCGCAATGCGTCTTGTTCCGAAGATTCGGCGTCAGCGGCAGG
>DASVYZ010000227.1:0-5628 GCA_036391935.1 Burkholderiaceae bacterium
CGGGCGCGGTCGAGCCAGAATTTCTTGCGCGTCTCGGGGCTCACCGCAATGAAGCCTTCGCCGACGTGCTTGTTGGCCATGCGCACCACTTCCGAGGCCGCCTGCGCCACCGCGGCCTCATCGTCGCCGACGATATCGCCGAACAAGGCCATCTTGGGCAGCACGCCGCGCTTGGACTTGGTGGTGTAGCCGACGGCCCGCAGATAGCGCTCGTCGAGGTGTTCCAGGCCGGCCAGGACGGCGCCGCCCTTCTTCGTTTCGCCGTCGAGGTAATCCTTGATTTCGACGATGGATGGAATCGCATCGCGCGCCTGGCCGAAGAATTCGAGGCAGACCGTGCGCGTATGCTTGGGCATCTTGTGCAAGATCCAGCGTGCCGAGGTGATCAAGCCGTCGCAGCCTTCCTTCTGGATGCCGGGCAGGCCGGCCAGGAACTTGTCGGTGACGTCCTTGCCCAGGCCCTTCTTGCGGAACAGGCTGCCTGGGATTTCGAGCATCTCGGTCTTGAATACCTCGCCGGCCTTGCCCTTTTCTCCCGGATGCGACCATTCGAGCTTGAAGCGCGCCATGGCGACATCGTGGATCTTGCCGAGGTTGTGCTCGAGCCGCGTGACTTCGAGCCAATCGCCATTCGGGTCGACCATGCGCCAGCTCGCCAGATTGTCGAGCGCCGTGCCCCAGAGCACGGCTTTCTTGCCGCCCGCGTTCATGGCGATGTTGCCGCCTATGCACGAAGCCTCGGCCGAGGTCGGGTCGACGGCGAAGACGAAGCCGGCCTTCTCGGCCGCATCGGACACGCGCTTGGTGACCACGCCGGCGCCGGAATAAATCGTGGCGTAATCCCTGTCCACCCCGGGCAGGCGCACCATTTCCACGGCGCCAAGCTGTTCCAGCTTTTCGGTATTGATAACGGCCGACATCGGCGTGAGCGGAATCGCGCCGCCCGTGTAGCCTGTGCCGCCTCCGCGCGGGATGATGGTGAGCCCGAGTTCGATGCAGGCCTTGACCAAGCCGGCCATCTCCTCTTCGCTATCGGGCGTCAGCACCACGAAGGGATATTCGACGCGCCAGTCGGTCGCATCGGTTACGTGCGAGACGCGCGAAAGGCCGTCGAACTTGATATTGTCCTTGGCCGTGTAGCGCCCGAGCACGCGCACGGCGCGCTTGCGCAAGTCCCAGGTGCGGCGGAATTCTTCGCCGAATGCGGCCACGGCCTTGCGCGCGGAGTGAAGCAAGGCTTCGACGCTGGCGCTGCGGCTGGCCGCTTCCGCGCTGGCATCTTCGCGCGCGTCGCGTGCGTCATTAATGCGGCGCTTGTCGACCTCGGCCAACCGGTGGTTCAAGGCATCGATCAAGGCCCGGCGCCGCTTGGGGTTGTCCAGCATGTCGTCTTGCAGATACGGGTTGCGCAACACGACCCAGATGTCGCCCAGCACTTCGTAGAGCATGCGCGCGGAGCGCCCGGTTTGACGCACGGCGCGCAATTGCTCGAGCACATGCCAGGATTCTTCGCCCAACAGGCGGATCACAATTTCACGATCGGAGAAAGACGTATAGTTGTACGGGATTTCTCGCAGACGGGTGGCCGCGGCTTCGGGAGCCGCGTCGGACAAGAGGGTGTGAAGTTGTGCCGGGGCGTTCATCAGGTGCCAGGTTGGTGTGAAGATACAAATGAGCATTCTAGCCTATTGCAATGCACCACGTCCCATGAAACCGCATCTTGCGCAATGCCGCATACGATTTTCCCCGCAATTTGTAAGGTTATTTTTTTGAAATTTGCAAAAATTCCTCACAAATTCTTTGCTTTTCATTCGCCAAGAGTCAAACGGCGTGCAAAGCCGCCAAATTAGCCCCGCCGCATCGGAAGCATGAATTGCTCCCTTATAATGTTCGGCCACCCTTTTGAAACGGAAAGAAGCACAGCATTGTTATGACCACGGATTACTTGCAAAAGATACTGACCGCCCGCGTCTATGACGTCGCCATCGAATCGCCGCTCGATTTCGCTCCTGCGCTGTCCGCGCGCATGGATAACCGAATTTATCTCAAGCGCGAAGACATGCAGAGCGTGTTCAGCTTCAAGATTCGTGGCGCCTATAACAAGATGGCGCACTTGACGCCGGCGCAAATCAAGCGCGGCGTGATCTGCGCTTCAGCCGGCAACCACGCCCAAGGTGTGGCCATGTCGGCCAAACGCATGGGTTGCCGTGCCGTGATCGTGATGCCCACCACCACGCCGCCGGTCAAGATCGAGGCGGTCAAGGCCCATGGCGGCGAGGTCGTGTTGTTCGGCGATTCGTATTCGGATGCCTATCAACATGCGCTCGCACTGGAAAAAAAGCTCAAGCTGACCTTCGTCCATCCATTTGACGACCCCGACGTCATTGCAGGCCAGGGCACGGTAGGCATGGAAATCCTGCGCCAGCATCAAGGACCGATCCATGCGATTTTCGTCGCCATCGGCGGCGGCGGCCTGATTTCGGGCGTCGCCTCCTATGTCAAGGCGGTACGGCCGGACATCAGGGTGATCGGCGTCCAGACTCCGGATTCCGACGCCATGCTCCGCAGTGTCAAAGCCGGGCGCCGCGTAGCCTTGAACGACGTGGGCCTGTTCTGCGACGGCACGGCCGTCAAGCTTGTCGGCGAGGAAACCTTTAGGCTGACCAAGCAATTGGTCGACGATTTCATCGTGGTCGACAACGATGCCGTATGTGCCGCGATCAAGGACGTGTTCCAGGAAACCCGGAGCATCCTCGAACCTTCGGGCGCGATGGCCGTAGCCGGCGCCAAGGCCTACCTCGAACAGCGGCAAGCTGCGAAAAAGCCGCTTAAAGGCGAAACGCTGGTGGCCATCACGTGCGGCGCCAACATGAATTTCGACCGGCTGCGCTTCGTGACCGAACATGCCGAAGTCGGTGAGGCGCGCGAAGCCGTATTTGCCGTGACCATTCCCGAAGCGCGCGGCAGTTTCAAGCGCTTCTGCGAACTGGTCGGCCCGCGCAACGTGACCGAATTCAACTATCGCATCAGCGGCGCCGATGCCGCGCACATTTTCGTCGGCGTGCAGGTTTCGAACCGCGAGGAGCCGGGCAAGATCGCGCGCAATTTCGAGAAGCACGGCTTCAAGACGCTGGACTTGACGCACGACGAATTGGCCAAGCTGCATATCCGCCACTTGGTCGGCGGCAAGAGCGATCTGGCCAAGGACGAATTGCTGTACCGCTTCGAATTCCCCGAGCGGCCCGGTGCCTTGATGCGCTTCCTAGACAGCATGGCGCCGAACTGGAATATCAGCCTGTTCCACTACCGCAACCAGGGCGGAGACGTAGGCCGCATCCTGGTCGGCATCCAGGTGCCGAAGAAGGAAATGAAAGCCTTCCGCGAATTCCTCGCCAGCCTGGGCTACCGCTACTGGGACGAGACCGAAAACCCGGTCTACAAGCTGTTCCTTTAAGAGGGCAGGCCATGACTCAGCCTGTGCGCCCGATCGGGCAATACAAGTACTATGACTTCGTCATGGCAGCCTTCGTCGCCGTCTTGCTGTGCTCCAACCTGATCGGCGCGGCCAAGGCCGCGCAAGTCACGCTGCCTTTCATCGGCAAACCGCTGACCTTCGGCGCAGGGGTCTTGTTCTTTCCGATTTCGTATATCTTCGGCGACATCCTGACCGAGGTGTACGGTTATGGGCGCGACCGCCGTGTGATCTGGGCCGGCTTTGCCGCGCTGGCTTTTGGCGCCGTGATGTCGATCGTGGTGCTGGCGCTGACGCCGGCGGCCAACTCGTTCAGCCAGGATTACCAGACCCATTTGCAAGCCGTGTTCGGCAACACGCCGCGCATCGTCGCCGGCTCCATGATCGCGTTCTGGTGCGGCAGCTTTGCCAACAGCTATGTCATGGCCAAGATGAAGATCGCCACCGACGGAAAACACTTGTGGAGCCGCATCATCGGCTCCACATTATGCGGCGAACTGGTCGACTCCTCGCTGTTTTACGCGATCGCCTTCTACGGCATCTGGCCCGACGATCAGGTTTTCGTCGTTGCCGCGGTCCAGTATTGCCTCAAGTCGGGCTGGGAATTCGTCATGACGCCGGTAACTTACCGCATCGTGGCCTTCCTGAAACGCATGGAGAATGAAGACTATTATGACCGGGATACCAATTTCAACCCGTTCAAATTGAAAACATGAACGAACATCCTGACAATTCCCCTCTGGGCAAGCAATCCGCCTACGTTTCACGATATGAACCCGGCCTGTTGTTTCCCATCGCGCGCCAGGGCAAGCGCGACGAACTTGGCATCAAGGGCACGCTTCCTTTCTTCGGCGTCGACATCTGGAACGCCTATGAAGTCTCCTGGCTCAACCTGCGCGGCAAGCCGCAGGTTGCCATCGCCACCGTGACCGTACCGGCCGATTCGCCCAATATCATCGAATCGAAGTCGTTCAAGCTTTACCTGAACTCATTCAACCAGACGCGGCTGGCGGGCACCGAAGCCTTGCTGCAATTGCTGCGCGCCGACCTCTCCGCCGGTTTCGGCTCGCCCGTGCAGGTCAGCCTGACGCTGCCGGAGGATTTTGCCAAGTTCCAGATGGGCGAACTCGGTGGTTTGCTGCTGGATCGCCTCGATATCGAAGTCGACAATTATTTACCTGACCCAAGCCTGCTGAAAGCCAATGTCGACGAAGCCGCAGTGGAAGAGACCCTGGTATCGCACCTGTTGAAGTCGAATTGCCTCGTCACAGGCCAGCCCGACTGGGGTAGCGTCCAAATCCGCTATGCCGGCGCGCAAATCGACCAGGAAGGGCTGTTGCGTTACCTGATCGGCTTTCGCGAACACAATGAATTCCACGAACAATGCGTCGAGCGCATCTTCATGGACATCCTGACCCATTGCAAACCGCAGAAGCTGGCGGTGTACGCGCGCTATACCCGCCGCGGAGGATTGGATATCAACCCGTGGCGAAGCAATTATTCCACCGGGAAAGCGCCGGGCAACACACGGAATGCCCGTCAGTAACGCTTCATTGCGCTAAATACTAGGCGTCTTGATAACAATTTGTTAAATAAGGAAAACCGCAAGCAATACCTTTTGCTTTTCGGTACCGGAAGGCAGAAAATGAGCCTATAATGCGTTGAAAATTCAATTTGTGCAATGCATCATGAATCATTTCAGTCAGATACTCGCTCTCGAGAACGTGGCTCTTGATCTGGATGTATCGAGCAAGAAACGCGCGTTCGAGCAAGCCGGACTGTTATTCGAGAACAACTGCGGTATCGCCCGCTCCACCGTGTCGGACAACCTGTTCGCTCGCGAGCGGCTCGGCTCCACAGGCCTGGGCCACGGGGTCGCCGTGCCGCACGGCCGCATCAAGGGCTTGAAGTCGCCGATGGCCGCTTTCGTGCGCCTGGCCGAACCCATTCCTTTTGAATCCCCCGACGGCGAGCCGGTCAGCCTTCTGGTCTTCCTGCTGATTCCCGACCACGTGACGCAACAGCACCTGGAAATCCTCTCGGAAATCGCCGAGATGTTTTCCGACGAAGGCTTCCGCCATGCTTTGGCTGAGGCGCCCGATGCGCAAACCGCGCACGCCCGCCTCATCACTTGGGCCCCGTCCCTCCAAAGCGCC
>DASVYZ010000228.1:0-1502 GCA_036391935.1 Burkholderiaceae bacterium
CTACTTTCGCGCCGACTCATCCTTCAAGTAGCCGGCGGACAGCGTCTTCTTGTCCCGCGCAATCGGCATCAAGGTTGGATAGAACTGGACGAAGGTATTGTCCACCGCGCCATGGCTGCCGTGGCAGGCATAGCATTGCGCTTCTTGCGGGATTGCCGTGGCGGGCTTGGCGTCGCCGAATACGAAGAAGGCCCATTGTTCCGGAAAGCGCTTCTCGTCCTTCATATTGACTTCGAGTTCCATCACGCCGGCTTGCTGGAACAAACCGCTGCGATTGATCGATCCCTTGGTCTGGGCGCCGCGCACCTCCTTGGCGATGATGGTCTTGTCCGGCCAACGTCCGGTGGCCTGGAACACCTTGTAAGCTTCCGGATTGACGAAGACGTTGTCGAACATATGGTGATCCGCTCCCGCTCCATCCGAATAATTCATGTCCAGGCCGCTGGTCAGGAAGATCCAGTTGCGGTAGTCGGCGGGATAATCGATCTGAAGAGCGGATTCTGTGCCGGCATGGGCGGCGGCGCAAAACAGGATTGAGCAAAGCACAGCGGCAAAACGGGTGGTGATTGCGGACATGGAACGGCTCCTCCGTTGAAATGCCGCCAGTCTCGCAGCTTGGCGCATTGTCGGCGAGGGGCTTGGCTGCGGATTTTCGTGGCTTCGCTGCAAAGCTCGCCGTCCACACCGGTTTTCCCCTAAGATAGGCGGCATGAAACCTCAAGTGCACCAACAGTCTTCCTGGCGCCATATCGCAGGCGCCTGGCTTGGCATTGCGCTGTTCGACGCCTCGCAGACCGTCTTCGTCATGCGTGCGGTCGGCATGCATCACGCCTGGGCGACCTTGTTTTTCGTGCGCATGGTTTCGTGGCTGGTATGGGCGCTGGCAACGCCTTGCGTCTACGCCCTGATGCGCCGCTTTCCCCTGTCTGCGCGGCGCGTCCTGCCCTGGCTGATCCATGCCATGGCCTGCATCGCCATCGGCGCGTTGGCGGCCACGTGGATCGCCTTGCTCGAAAGCACGCTCGACCCTTGGCTGGCGCCGCATGGCCCGCCGGCCTTCGCCCAAGTCTGGAAAAACAATTTCCTGGGCAGCCTGCTGGGCGACTTGATCCTCTACAGCGGCATCCTGGCCTTGCGCGCCATCCTCGACGCGCGCGAACGGTTGGCACGGCAGGAAGCCGACAGCGCCCGCCTGAACGCCATGCTGGCCCAGGCGCAGCTGGCGGCGTTGCGCCTGCAGCTCGAGCCGCATTTCATGTTCAATTCGCTCAATGCCATCACCGGCCTGGTCCGTGAAGGCCGGAATGACGAAGCCGTCACCATGATCGCCTCCATGAGCGACTTGCTGCGCCGCGTGACCAACCGCTCCGAGCGCCAGCTCGTGGCACTCGAGGAAGAGGCCGCCTTTCTCGGCAAGTATCTCGACATCCAGGGCATGCGTTTCGCCGATCGGCTGCGCTGCCGCCTCGACATTCCCGAGGAATTGAAAGCCGCCCGCGTGC
>DASVYZ010000229.1:0-4330 GCA_036391935.1 Burkholderiaceae bacterium
TTTTTTGTTCCGACGCCCGGAAACCGCGTACTTACTTCGCCGCCGCAGGCTTCACCGGCGAGTAATTGACGGGAATCCAATCGTAACCCTTGCCGTCGGCACGGATCCTTCCCAGCGCGGGGAAGGACAGGTGGGCGCCGCCGATCAAGTCGCCATCCTTGGCCGCTTCGGCGTACACTTTCTTGCGCTGCGCCGCTGCCGCCTTGCTGTCGGAATCGAACTTGATCGTCACAGCCGGGTCGGGAAATTGCACCGAGGCGACGTGCATCAAGTCGCCGATCAAGAGCAGCTTCTGGCCGTTGCTTTGCACCACGTAGATGGTGTGGCCCGGCGTGTGGCCATAGGCGGCACGCGAGTTCACGCCCGGCACCAGTTCGCCATCGGCTTCGATGGGTTTGAAGTGGCCGGCGGCGATGTAGGGCTTGAAGGCGTCCATGGAATTCTGAAACCGGCTTTTTTCATCGGCCGGGGCCTTGTCCAGATTGTCCTTGGAAAGGAAATAATCGCTCTCGTGCTTGTCGACGCGCAGGGTGGCGTTGGGGAATACGGCTTTGCCGTCGGTACCGATCAAGCCGCCGATGTGGTCGGAGTGCATGTGGGTGATGTAGATTTCATCGACCTGCTCCGGTTGATAACCCGCGGCCTTGAGGTTGGCCGCGAGGTTGCCCAGCGTGGGACCGAAGAAATGGCCGGCGCCGGTGTCGACCAGCACCAGCTTGCTGCCGGTATTGATCAGGAAGCCGTTGAACGAAGTTTCCACCGGACTTTTCAGATAGTTGTGCGCCAGCGCCTTGTTGACTTCACCGGGTGCGGCACCGGTCAGGATGTCGGCCACGGGCAATTGCACGGTGCCGTCGCTCAAGACGGTCACTTCGATGCTGCCGACCATGGTGCGGTAAAAGCCGGGCGCCTGGACTTGCGACAGCGGCGCGGCGGCGAACGCCGAATCGGCAACGAGCGCGACAGCGCCGAAACCGGCCATGGCCAGGATGGCGCTGCGCAGAATACGGGATGCGATCATCGGGACTTCTCCTTCTTGTTGAGTGAATACGGGATACGCGAAGGCGATAGGGGTTCGCCTTTTTCTGCGCCGACGATTGTACCGCGTTGCGGAAATTTACACTTTCCATGAAAAAAGGGCCGCTCCCCCGAGCAGCCCAAGTAACGACCAACTACTTTTTTTATTTCGCGATCAAGAGCAGCAAACCGCGTCCGCAAATGCCGTAGACATAGCCTTGTCCGCCGATGAAGGTCTCGCTGCCCGGCGGCGTGACTTGTCCGCTGCCCTCATCCCAGGCGCAGGTGTCGGTCACGCGATACCAGTTCTTGCCCGAACCAGGCGTTGGCAGCGTGAAGTTCACGCTGCCCGACCAGCCGTTATAGCCGACGTAGATCTGCGAGTAGCTATCGCCCAGGGCACTGCCGTTGAAGACGTAGGCGATGTCGTGATTGCTCGAACTGTTCCAGTAAGTCGAATCGGGCGTGGTGCCGGCCGGCGTGTACCAGGCCAGTTGCGAGGCGGTGTACCAGGTTACCGGCCGCAGCGCCGCATGCGCCTTGCGGAAAGCGATCATGCCTTTCACAAAGGCGTTGAAATTGCTCTGATCGGTCGACCATGCGTAATTGAGCCAATTGCCCGACGAATCGAGGTTGTAGGGGTTGTTGTTGCAATTGATGGTGCGCAGGTATTCGTCGCCGCCCGTCATCATCGGCGTGCCGGCCGAGAGCATCATGAAGGCGAAGCCTACGCGTGCCGCGGCGCGCTGGTCCGAGGCGCCGCCGCCCTGGTCCCAGCTATAGTTGGTGGTGCTGCCGCCATCCGAGGGGCCGTAGGGCCAGGCCTGGTTGTTGTTCGACCCGTTGCAGGAATACAGGTCCTTCAAGGTGAAGCCGTCATGCGCCACCATGAAGTTGACCGAATTCCACGGGCTGCGTCCGCTGCCTTGGTAATAATCGGATGAACCGGCGAAGCGTGTGGCGAGCTGGCTCGGCGTGACGGCAATCACGCCCATGTCGTTTTGCGCTTGGCGCAAGGTATCGCGATAGACACCGTTCCATTCCGACCAGCCTGCGGGGAAGCCGCCGACCTGGTAGGAGTTGCCGCCTATGGCCCAGGGTTCGGCAATCAGGTCCACGCCGCTGCCGCCGGTTGCCGGGCGCGGCGGAAGCTCGCGCACGATGCGGTTGATGGCCGTGTTCGAATCGCTGGCGCTGAAGTTGTAGCAGCCCTGGGTGCAGGTGTTGCCGAGCACGGAGGCAAGATCGAAGCGGAAGCCGTCCACGCCCATCGTGGTGTTCCAGTAGTACAGCGAATCGACGATCAGGTTTTGCGCGATGGTGTTGTAGGTGTTGAAGTTGCCGCCTACCCCCGTATTGTCATAGTTGCTCTGGTTGTCGCTGGTGAGCTCATAGTAGGTCGGGTTGTCCAGCCCGCGGTAAGACATCACGTTGTAGGTCGTGGTATCGCTGCTGCTCCAGGCATAGCCTTCGCCGGTGTGGTTGTACACCACGTCGAGATAGACCTTGATGCCGGCATTGTGGAAAGCCGCCACCATGGCCTGGAATTCCCTGGTCGGCCCCCCGGCCGATTTGTCGGACGAATAGCGGCGGTCCGGAGCAAAATAGTTGAGCGTGCTATAGCCCCAGTAGTTTTGCCCCGCGTCGGAGTTCGGCGTGTTGTCGTTGGCGTCGTTTTGCGTTTCCTGCACGGGCAGGAATTCGACCGCCGTCACGCCCAGGCTGGCCAGATAGGACGCCTTTTGCCCGGCGCCCTTGTAGGTGCCTTGATAGGCGGTAGCGATCGACGGGTCGTTCCTGGTCAAGCCGCGCACGTTGACTTCGTAGACGATGTCGTCCTTTTGCGCACGCGTGGGCTTGGTGCCGGTCGAGGTCGAGCCGTTGGGCAGCACGATGCCCTTCGAGGCATACAGCCCGCTATCCTTGGTACGGTACAGCGAGCCCGAGGCATAGACCGTGCTGTCCGTCCAGGTGGCGTTCACCGGGTCCTGGCTCAATTCGAGCGCGTAGGGGTCGTACAGCAGCTTGTTCGGGTTGAAGCGGTTGCCGGCGGAATCGACATCGCTGACGAAACCGGCGCTGCTGCCCTTGGTCCAGGAAGCGTTATATGGCCAGTTCGGCCCCCAGGCGCGGTAGCCGTAATACACCGTGCCTGTGATGCCCGCCGCCTGGATGGACGAAACCGGCACAGTGACTTGCCACACATTGGGTGTGTTGGGGTCCGCAGCGAGCAGGTATTTCGCCGACTCCGCCTGGCCGTAGCCGGCCGAAAACAGGTCAAGCTCGATGCGCGTGGCGCGCGATGAATAGATGCGGAAGGTGATGTTGGCACCGGCACTGTCGTACTTGGCGCCGAGGTTTTGCGAATTGACCGCGGCCTGCACCGCGGACGGAACGATGACGCAGGCAGCCGCCGCCGCGAGCGCCAGAGTGGCGATGGACTTGAAACGCATGGATGTCTCCTCCAAATATTTTGGGGTGATCCTGCCTGTCCGTCTGATGCGGATCATGATCAGAATCTGGCCTGAGTATGTACTCAAACTAGATTTGGCGTCAAATACATGGGGAAATGTAGTCGGGATGGGTTTTGCTTACGCACTAAGTTATTGATTATTTGTATTAATATAAAATTACAACATAAGAATAATTGTCTGGCATTTTAAGTAGATTGACTACATATACCATGTAATCATTACATAAAGCAAAAATGGCGGCAAAAGCCGCCATGTTTGCAAGGCTGAAATTCGGGATCAAATGACTGTGGCGGTATTTTCCGGCTCGGTTTGTTGCGACTCGGGCGTAACGTCTTCCGCGCCATGCATCCAGTCGACCAACTTGCCCGACACGGCCCACAGCAACAAGGCAAACGCAACCAAAAAGACTGCCAGACCGCCAAAGATCGTCATGTAGCCGGCCGATTCGCCATAGGCACCGATGTAGCCGGCCAGCAGGTTGGCGCAGAAATTGATCAGGAACCATACGCCCATCATCAAGCTGGCCAGGCGCAAAGGAGCAAGCTTGGTCACCATCGACAAACCGACCGGAGAAATGCACAACTCGCCCATGGTATGGAACAGGTAAGCCAGCACGAGCCAGATCATGTTGGCCTTGCCGTGTGCCTGCGTCTCAAACACCGCAGCCACCATGCAAACAAAACCCAAACCAGTCAGCAACAAGCCGGACATCATCTTGATCGGTGTGGGCATGCTCTTGCCACGCGCGGCCAAGGCCTGCCACAGGATAGCGAATACCGGACCCAGCAGCAAAATGAACAAGGCATTGACCGACTGGAACCAGCCGGCGGGAACTTCGA
>DASVYZ010000230.1:0-3357 GCA_036391935.1 Burkholderiaceae bacterium
CGGCGCACCGTTGAAAATACTCGTAGCCGACGACAACGTCGACGCGGCCGCCACCTTGAGCACCATGCTGAAAATGCTCGGGCACAAGGTCCGCGTGGTGCATGGGGGACGCCAGGCGCTCGAGGCCGCGAGCGAATTCAAGCCGGAAATCGTCTTCCTCGACATCGGCATGCCCGACATGAGCGGCTATGATGTTGCCGCGCAATTGCGCGCCAGCCTGAATCCGACGCTGGCAGCCTTGACCGGCTGGGGTGCCGAAGCCGACAAGGCGCGCGCGCAGCAGGCCGGCTTCGATCATCACTTGACCAAGCCGGCAGCGCTGGCCAGCGTCAACGACGTGTTGTTGCGCCACGCCGAGCGGCGCTAAGCGCCTTTGGGCACGCGAAGCAGAGGGAGCCAGAGTTCCACGGCGATGCCGGCGGCTTTAGGCCTGGCCACCGTCAGCTTGCCGCCATGCGCGGCGGCCCGCTCGCGCATGGCACTCAGCGCCAGTTCGTCCACGCGCACGTCCGCGCCGCCAACTTCAATCGACAGGGCGGCGCCTCCATCGCGTTCCAGCAGTGAAATCCGCAACTCGCCGGCATGCGCGCCCTGCGGCACAAGGTCCAATGCCGACTCCGCGATCCGGAACAACGCGATGGCGGCCTCCGGCCCCAGGCGATCGCAATCGCGGCGGATGTCGGCGCTCACCTGCAAGCCGGTGCGTTTGCCGAATTCCAGCACGTGCTGATCCAGGCAGGTAGACAAACCCAGGCCATCGAGCATGCTGGGACGCATGCTCTCGACAACGTCGCGCTTGAAAGCGGCGGCTTGTTTGATTTTGTCGAGCGCGCGCAGCAGCCGTGCGGCCAATTCCGGCTCGCTTTGCTTGAGCTTGTGCGCGACAGTCGCCACGTCGAGCGAAGCCACGGTCAGCAAGGCGCCCAGCTCGTCATGCAGCTGGCGCGCCAGCGCGGCCTTTTCACTTTCCTCCGTCCGCAGCAGATGATGTACCAGGGCGGCAAGGTGCTTTTCGCGTTCGCCTGCGGCTGCATTGTTTTGCGTCGATGCGGATGTTTGCATGATCACCGGACCCGATAGCCTGTTGATAACCTACCGATATAATAAGAGCTTTCCCGCACACCAACATCGGCATGCCCGCGCCTCAAACCGACTCCTTGCGTATCCTGGTAGTGGAGGACAATGCCGACGCGCTGCAGATGCTGTGCGAGCTGCTGGGCCTGCTCGGCCATGACGCAAGCGGTGCGTCCGACGCGGCGGGCGCGCTGGAACTGCTTGCAGCCACGCGTTTCGACGTCATGCTCACCGACGTCAATCTGAAGGAGCAATCGGGCATCGCACTGGCACGCCGAGCCAAAACCGTCTCACCGGATATGCAAATCGTCTTCGTTTCGGGGTATGACGACGCCATGGCTTCCCACATCGGCTTTCCCGCCAGTTGGCTGACCAAGCCTTACGATGTCGAAGCGCTGATGCAAACGCTCAGTCGATCAGGTTCTGCTTGATCGCGTAATAGATAATGTCGGCATTGCTCGCCATGTTCATCTTCTCAAGCACGCGGTTGCGGTAGGTGCTGACTGTCTTGACGCTGAGATTGACGTCTTGCGCGATCTTCGTGATCCCCTGGCCATTGCCGAGACGCATGAACACGTCGAACTCGCGCGCCGACAGCGTCTCATGCAAGGGACGTTCTTCCGCCTTGCTCACATCTGCCGTCAAGAGATCGGCTACGGCGGGGCTGATGTATTTATGGCCGCGCACCGTCGTCTCGATCGCCTCGATCAGGTCCGTGCCTAGGGCGTCCTTTTGCACGTAACCGCTTGCGCCGCCGCGCAGCAGTTGCACGGCATAGCGGCTCTCGGGATGCATGGAAAGGATCAGTACCGGCAAGCCCGGCCGCTCGCGCTTGATCTGAGCCAGGATCTCGACCCCGCTCTTGTCGGGCATGCCGATATCGAGCAGGACCACATCGAATTCCTCCGCGCGCATCAGCCTGACGGCGGCATCCGCCGTGGCCGCTTCACCGGTGACTTCCATGGTCTGCACGTCATCAATGAAGTGCCTGATGCCGGCACGTACAACGGCATGGTCGTCCACGATCAAGATTCGTATCATGCCTGACAGTTCCAATGTGCTCAGATACTCGTTATCGTCGACCGGTTAAGGGTGGCAAACCACAGCGCTGCATCTCGGTCAATTTCCAGGCCGAAGCCGTCTCAAGACCGGTCTGGAATAAAGCAGCGCTTTCGGTGTTGCATTGCGATAGATTCTTCCAGTTAAGAGAGGAATTGTCTGTCGCCAAATTCTCACGACTCTCAGTTTACCGTCATGCGGCAACGCAAAAAACCGTGCTTCCTCGTCGCATTGTAATTCTTCAGGCAGCCAGATCAAAGCCTGAAATGACGTTACCGCGCGATTTGCTTGAAAAGCGGCAAAAAATTTCCGTCGGCTTCCGTTTTTCCTACACGATGTCGCACCCGCTTCCGATACCTGCTCCCTCCATTCGTGGTTATCCTGTCAATGTGAATCGGGAGGACTTATGAAAAACAATTTTCGAAAAGAAAAAGCTGTACAGATCGCCGCCGCCGGCTTCGCCTCGCAAGCTGCTTCGGCGGTGGTCATGCTAAGCCTCTGCTATGCTGCAATGCCGGCGTTCGCAGGCGCTGGAGACAGTTTGCTGTCCAGTGCCTGCAGTTTTGTTGAAAGTGAAACCAGCGCTCAACCCGCAGCCTTGATTCCTGTTTCCGTGAAATCAAGCAGCGCCGATGCACGGCATCACCGTGCCGTTCCGGCCATCAGCGCACCGCCGGCGCAAACGGAGGGCACCGATCTCCCCATGGTTTCCCCCTCCATGCCTGATCGGCATTGGTGCATTGCCGAAGCCTTCAACGCCGCGCTCGATCACAAGAATCAGGAGTCGCCGCCGCACCAGGCGGCGGTCACGGTCAGGCAACCCGCTTATACAGGCTATTGCCGGGTGCCAGGGAACGAAACCAGTTTGAAAACGGCGGCGGTTCCACCTCGCTCGCATCGTCAATGCCGAGCTGTCCGAACATAGGCAGGCTGTCGTGAAATAAGTGCAGGATGCGACTTCGCAACGGCGCGCCAAAGTCCGCCAGCACGCGGCGGCAAACGATCAAGTGGAATTCGTTGAACGAGGCATCGGATTGCAGGTTGAATTGCGCCCAGGTGATGTTGGCGCGCAAACGCGGCGCCAGGATGGCGCGATTGCCGCTCACCTCGAAATAGTCCGACAGCTCGCCTTTGCCGCCGCTCGCACGGTGGGCCTGTGCGCATTCCCCGAGCCGGCGCAATTCGAGACCGCAGCCGGAGGCTTGGCGCAATAGCGTTTCATTC
>DASVYZ010000231.1:0-3012 GCA_036391935.1 Burkholderiaceae bacterium
CGCTTCGGGGGTAGGGGGAGGTATGCCCAAAAATCGATATCAACGGCGGTTCTACCTTCCCAGGCTCGCCTTACTTGCTCCTTCAATCGCTTGGCAGCCTCATCAATCAGGAATCGGTCGGCCGGTGAAATATCCGGGCTAGGGCTTAATTATTTCCACCAACTCGAAATGCAAAGTGACGAATTCGAAATCATCATGCAGGTCGATATGCGGCAGACAGCGGATATGCACCTCGCTGAATTCCTGCACGCTGGAAAAGGACTCGCCGCGCCACATCTCTTCCGGAACATTGCCGAACTTGATGTTATCGACCTTGATTGTGCGAATGATGCGCTCTAGTTGCTGCTTGAGGTCGTAGACCTCGGTGATGTCGCCAGCACGTGGCTGCCGTCGCCGTAGGGTCGGTAGTAGGCTTCCACCGTATCGGCTGTGAAGGTATTGCGGCCTGCCGTCACGTCGCGCGGCAGGCTGTCGTCGTTTTTTTTCGGCGCCTCAGAAGGTGAGTTTTTTCGTAGATTCAGAGGGATTAGCCGGGATATTCGATCGCTGCTTACATGCCGGCGTTACGCCCACATCGCTTGGCGCTTCCTACTCCCTCTCCCGCCCGCGGGCGAGGGGCGACCGTCCGACGAGGCGCTTACAACACCTTCGTCGCCACCGTCCAGGCCAATGCGGCAACGAAAGCCGAAGCGGGAATCGTGAGTAGCCACGCCCACACGATGTTGCCCGCCACACCCCAGCGCACAGCCGACATCTTCTGCGAAGCCCCCACCCCGACAATCGCGCCGGTGATGGTGTGCGTAGTGGAAACCGGCACGCCCAAAGCCGTGGCAATGAAAAGCGTGAAGGCGCCGCCGGTTTCAGCGCAGAAGCCGCCGACGGGTTTGAGCTTGGTGATCTTCTGCCCCATGGTCTTGACGATGCGCCAGCCGCCGAACAGGGTGCCGAGGCTCATGGCCGTGTAGCAGGCCACGATGACCCATACCGGCACCGGATCGCCCGCGCCGATGCGGCCGCCGGCGATCAGCAGCATCCAGACGATGCCGATGGTCTTTTGCGCGTCGTTGCCGCCATGGCCCAGGCTGTACATCGAGGCCGACAACAGCTGCAGGCGGCGGAACCATTTGTCGATGCGGCGCGGCGTGGAGCCGACGAACAGCCACGAGACGATGATCATCATCAGCGCGCCCAGCACGAAACCCAGCGTGGGAGAGAGCACGATGAAGATAAGGACCTTGACCAAGCCTGCGGGAATCAGCGCGCCCGTGCCGGCCTTGGCCACGGCCGATCCCACCAGGCCGCCGATCAGGGCGTGCGAAGACGAGGACGGTATGCCGAAATACCAGGTGACGAAGTTCCAGAACACGGCGCCGAACAGTGCGCCGAAGACGACGTATTGGTCGACGACGTCGGCGTGGATGGTGTCCTTGCCGACCGTGGCCGCCACCGTCAGCGGGAAAATGATGACGGCAATGAAGTTGAACAAGGCGGCCAAGGCCACCGCCGTGTGCGGCTTCAGGACGCGCGTGGAGACGATGGTGGCGATGGCGTTGGCCGCATCGTGGAAGCCGTTCATAAAGTCGAACAGCAGCGCCAGGCCGATCAAGACGGCGAGCGCAGCAAAACTGATCTCAATGGTGTGCATGAGTGTATTCCGTTGAGGCCCGATCGGCCTCAGGCGTTTTCGACGATGATGCCTTCGATGATGTTGGCCACGTCTTCGCAGCGGTCGGTGACCGTCTCGAGGATTTCGTAGATGGCCTTGAGCTTGATGAGGGTGCGCACATCGGGCTCGTCGCGGAACAGCTTGGACATGGCGGCGCGCATGACGTGGTCGGCATCGGATTCGAGGCGGTCGATCTCGGCACAGATGGCGAGAATGGCACGCGCATTGTCCATGCTGTGCAGCATGCCCACGGCCAGCTTGACCTTTTCCGCGCATGCCAGGCTCAGTTCGGCCAGGCGGCGCGCTTCGGCGGTGGTGGCCTTGATGTCGTACAGCGAAATGGTTTGTGCCGCGTCTTCCAGCAGGTCGAGGATATCGTCCATGCGGGTGATGAGCTTGTGGATGTCGTCGCGGTCGAGCGGCGTGATGAAAGTCTTGTGCAGCAGCTCGATCGTGTCGTGCGTGATCTTGTCGGCCTGCTTTTCGATGCCCTCGATGGCGTGCACGCGGATTTCAAGGTCGTCGAAACTGGTCATGAGCTTGACCATTTCGGCCGCGCCCTTAACGCATAATTCAGCATGCTGCTCGAAGAGTTCGAAGAATTTTCCTTCGCTGGGCATCAAACGTCCAAACATATTCACTCCTATCGTTATTCTGAGACAATCTCCCCTATCAGTCGCCTTGATAGGTAGTAAGGCCGCCGGTGTAATCGGCGAACTGCGTATACTGGCCGAGGAAGGTCACGCGCACGGCGCCGATGGGGCCGTTACGCTGCTTGCCGATGATGATTTCGGCGGTACCCTTGTCGGGCGAATCGGGGTTATAGACTTCGTCGCGGTAGATGAACAGGATCACGTCGGCGTCCTGCTCGATGGCGCCCGATTCACGCAGGTCCGACATCACGGGGCGCTTGTTGGGGCGCTGTTCCAGCGAGCGGTTCAACTGCGAGAGCGCAATCACCGGGCAATTCAACTCTTTCGCCAAGCCCTTCAGGTTACGCGAGATTTCGGAAATTTCGCTGGCGCGGTTTTCTCCGGCGGAATTGCCCGACATGAGCTGCAGATAGTCGACGATGATCAAGCCGAGCTTGCCGCACTGGCGCGCCAGGCGGCGCGAGCGCGCGCGCAACTCGATCGAGGACAGCGCGGGCGTCTCGTCGATGTAGAGCTGCGCATCGTTCATCTTCTGGATCGCGTTGGTCAGGCGCGGCCAGTCCTCGTCGATCAGGCGGCCCGTGCGCAGGCGGTGCTGGTCGAGCTTGCCGACCGAGCCCAGCATACGCATGGCGAGCTGGGCGCCGCCCATTTCCATCGAGAACACGGCGACCGGCAAGCCGCTGTCGATGG
>DASVYZ010000232.1:0-2434 GCA_036391935.1 Burkholderiaceae bacterium
CCTTCGCTGCGCGGCATGAAGACAGACCCGGTTTCACTTACTTCTTCTATGGAGATTCATCATGGCTAAAGCCCCCATGCGCGTTGCCGTTACCGGCGCCGCCGGTCAGATCGGTTATTCCCTGTTGTTCCGCATCGCCAACGGCGACATGCTCGGCAAAGACCAGCCGGTGATCCTGCAACTGCTGGAAATTCCCGACGAAAAGGCACAAAAGGCCTTGAAGGGCGTCATGATGGAAATCGACGACTGCGCCTTCCCGCTGCTGGCCGGCATGACCGCCCATAGCGACCCGATGACCGCATTCAAGGACATCGACGTGGCCCTCTTGGTCGGCGCCCGTCCGCGCGGCCCGGGCATGGAACGCAAGGACCTGCTCGAAGCCAATGCCCAGATCTTCACGGTGCAAGGCAAGGCGCTCGACGCTGTCGCCTCGCGCAACGTCAAGGTGCTGGTCGTCGGCAATCCGGCCAACACCAACGCCTACATCGCCATGAAGTCGGCCCCGAACCTGCCGGCCAAGAACTTCACCGCCATGCTGCGCCTGGACCACAACCGCGCCCTGTCGCAAGTCGCGGCCAAGACCGGCAAGCCCGTCGCCTCGATCGAGAAGCTGTGCGTCTGGGGCAACCACTCGCCGACCATGTATGCCGACTACCGCTTCGCCACCGTCGACGGCGCTTCCGTCAAGGACATGATCAACGACCAGGCCTGGAACAAGGATGTGTTCCTGCCCACCGTCGGCAAGCGCGGCGCCGCCATCATCGATGCGCGCGGCCTGTCTTCGGCCGCTTCGGCCGCCAATGCCGCCATCGACCACGTGCATGACTGGCTGCTCGGCACCAACGGCAAATGGACCACGATGGGCATCCCCTCGGACGGCTCCTACGGCATCCCCGAAGGCACGATGTTCGGCTTCCCGGTCACGACCGAGAACGGCGAATACAAGATCGTCCAAGGCCTGGAAATCGACGAATTCTCGCGCGAACGCATCAATGTCACGCTGAAGGAATTGATGGAAGAGCGTGAAGGCGTGAAGCATCTGGTCGGCTGATCCGGCCCGATCAAGCGGTGCGGCAATGCCGCACCGCCGGTTCCACCGGCGTGCGCAGCACGCCGGCGCTACAAGATTCACACCACCCACGCAGCTTTTATTGCATTACATACGCAGCACATGCACCCTTCCGAGGTTTTATTCCAAGGCAAGCATGCACCGGTTTCGATCCCGGTTTGCGACCATTACGCCGGCTCGGAAAAGCTGATGCGCAAGTCGCTTGCCCTGCAACAAGAGCTTGGCCCGGTATTCGACATCACCTTCGATTGCGAAGACGGCGCAGCGGCCGGCAATGAAGTCCCCCACGCCAGGCTGGTGGCGCAACTGATCGCCGGCGACGAGAACCTTCATGGCCGCATCGGCGCGCGCGTGCACGATTGCGGCAGCGAATTCTTCGAATCCGACCTGGAAATCATCTGCGGCACGGCGGCGAACCGCCTGGCGTACCTGGTCTTGCCCAAGGCTGAAAGCGCGAACCAGGTCGAAGATGCGATTTCCATGGTCAACCGCCATAGCGGGGTGCGCGGCCACCTGCCCATCCATGTGTTGATCGAAACCCACGGCGCGCTGATGGACGTGCGCGCCATTGCCGCCTTGCCTCAGGTCGAATGCCTGTCGTTCGGCATCATGGATTTCGTTTCAGCCCATCATGGCGCAATTCCTGCAACCGCAATGCGTTCGCCGGGCCAATTTTCGCATCCCCTGGTGGCGCGCGCCAAGCTGGAAATCTCGGCCGCTTGCCATGCCTACGGCAAGACACCGTCGCATAACGTGACGACCGAGATCAAGGATACCGCCGTCGTCGCCACCGACGCGACGCGCGCCTATGCCGAGTTCGGCTATACGCGCATGTGGAGCATCCATCCGGACCAGATCAAACCCATTCTCAAGGCGATGTCGCCGCGCAGCTCGGAAGTCAATGAAGCGGCGCAAATCCTGACCGAGGCCGCCGCGGCAGACTGGGGGCCGATCAAGGTCAACGGCCGCCTGCATGACCGCGCCAGCTATCGCTATTATTGGACTATTATTCAGCGCGCAAGGATGAGCGGCGCCCCCTTGCCCGACGGGGCATCGGCGCTGCTGTCATGAAGACGCGTATCCACCACTGAGCCCCCTGTGCAACTAGGAGATAAATTGATGAAATCCGCACTGACTACAATCTTGCTGGCCTGCGCCGCACTGCTGGCAGCCAACACAGCCGCCGCCCAGACTGCCGCCCCCAACGCGGCGTCGAACGCCACCGCCAGCACGCCGAAAACGAAAAAGACGTCCAAGAAGGCGGTAAAAAAGGCGCCGGCCGCAGGTACGGAAGAAGACGAACCCGAGCCGGACGTCAGCAGCAGCGCCGTCTACGAATACCAGTGCGAACTCGGCGCGAAACTG
>DASVYZ010000233.1:0-2259 GCA_036391935.1 Burkholderiaceae bacterium
CTTGCCAGCCGCAACGACATCACCCTCCTGATGCTGACCCTGATGATGCTGGGGGCCTATGCCTTCATGGCCGCGCTCGAATATGCACGCAGCTTCATCATGATCCGGCTCTCCGCGCGGCTCGACATGAAGCTCAACAAGCGCGTCTACACGGCGGCGTTCGAACGCGCCCTGAAGAGCGGCACCGGCGCCGCCGCAGGACAGGCCCTGACCGACATGACCAGCCTGCGCCAATTCGCCACCGGGAGCACGCTGTTCGCCTTTTTCGACCTGCCCTGGTTTCCGATCTATCTCGCCGTCATTTTCGCGTTCGAGACTTCGCTGGGCTGGTTCTCGCTGATCGGTACCGCCGTCCTGATCGTCATTGCGGTTGCCAACGAATACGTCACACGCAAGCCGCTGGCCGATGCCAACACCATGGCCATCGCGTCGACCACGACGGCGACCAATAACATGCGCAACGCCGAAGTCATCGAATCGATGGGCATGCTGCCCAACCTGATGGCCCGCTGGTTCTCGCGCCACAGCGTCTTCCTGAAGTTGCAGGCCGACGCCAGCGAAAAGTCGGGAACGCTGCAGGCCATCACCAAGTTCGTGCAGGTGTCGCAGCAGTCTCTGGTGCTCGGTTTCGGCGCTCTGCTGGCCGTGGACGGCAAGATTTCAGCCGGCATGATGATCGCCGCCTCCATCCTGGTCGGCCGCGCGCTGGCACCGGTGCAATCGCTGATCGGCGTGTGGAAGAGCTGGAGCAGCGCGCGCAGCGCCTACACGCGCCTGGTGACGCTGCTGGAAGAAAATCCGCCGCGCCGCGTCCCGATGTCGCTGCCCAAGCCGGAAGGCAACCTGACGCTGGAAGCCGTGAGCGCCGCCCCGCCCGGCAGCAAGCTGCCCGTCTTGAAGAACCTGAGCATTGCGATCAAGGCCGGCGACGTGGTCGGCGTGATCGGCCCGTCCGGTGCCGGCAAATCGACGCTGGCGCGGCTCCTGGTCGGCGTCTGGCCTGCGCAAATGGGCAAGGTGAGGCTCGATTCGGCCGACATCTATCAATGGAACAAGGATGAGCTCGGGCCGCATGTCGGTTATCTGCCGCAGGATATCGAGCTGTTTGCCGGCACCATCAGCGAAAACATCGCGCGCTTCGGTTCGCTCGATCCGGACATGGTGCTGGCCGCTTCGAAGGCCGCCGGCGTGCACGATCTGATTCTTCACTTCCCGCAAGGCTACGACACGATACTGGCCGACGGCGGCGGCGGTTTGTCCGGCGGCCAGAAGCAGCGCATCGGCCTGGCGCGCGCACTCTACGGCGATCCTTCGCTGATCGTGCTCGATGAACCCAATTCCAACCTCGACGATGTCGGCGAAGCGGCACTGCTGGCTGTCCTGCAGGATTTGCGCCAGCGCGGCAAGACCGTGATCCTGATCACGCACCGCACCAGCGTCATCGGCGTCACGACCAAGCTGCTGCTGTTGCGCGACGGCACGGCCCAGATGTTCGGTCCCACCGGCGACGTATTGAAGGCATTGCAGCAACAGAACCAACAGGCGCAGCAGGCGCAACTAGCCGCTCAGGGCCAGGCTCAGCCTGCGCCGGTGGCAGCCCAGGGGTAAATGGCAGATCATGAAAAACGTACTTGCAAAAAATACTGGAGTCACCGACGTGGTGGTGCACGACGTCCCGGAAGAGATCGTCAATCTCGATTCGCGCAAGCATGCGCGGCTGGGTTGGCTGATCGTTCTGCTGGGAGTCGGCGGTTTCATGATCTGGGCCTGTTTCGCTCCGCTCGATAAAGGCGTTCCGGCTTCCGGCTTCGTCTCGGTCGCATCCAACCGCAAGACCATACAGAATTACGGAGGCGGCGTCGTCGACGACATCCTGGTCAAGGACGGCGACGTGGTCAAGGCCGGCCAGCTGCTGGTCAAGATGAACGATACGGCCGTGAAGTCGCAAGTCGAAATCACGCGCGCCCAGTACTACACCGACATGGCGACACGCGACCGCCTGACCGCCGAACGCGACGGCAAATCTGTCGTCACATTCTCTCCGGAGCTGGAGAAGTCGAAGGGCGACGTCCACGTGGCGTCGGCGATTGCCGCGCAAAATGAATTGTTCAATTCGCGCCACGCCGCCATCCAGAGCGAGATGGCCGCCATCGAAGAAAACATCGCCGGCCTGCGCGAGCAGCAGCACGGCCTGGAAGAGTCGCGCGAGAATACCAAGCAGCAATTGCAATTCCTGAAGGAGCAGCTGGACGGCATGCG
>DASVYZ010000234.1:0-2010 GCA_036391935.1 Burkholderiaceae bacterium
CCAATTACGAACTCGACCTGTGGGGGCGCGTGCGCAACCTGGTCGAGACCGGCAAGGCGCTGGCCATGGCGAGCGAGGCCGACGTGCAAAGCGTGCGCCTGGCGCTGCAGGCGCAACTGGCGGACGACTATATGCGCCTGCGCGGCATCGATGCGCAGGCCAAGCTGTTGAATGATACGGTCGATGCCTATGCGCGCGCGCTCGAATTGACGCAGAATCGCCACAAGGGCGGTATTGCCTCCGGCATTGACGTGGCGCGCGCCGATACCCAATTGCGCGCGGTGAAGGCACAGGCGGCCGACATCGCGGCACAACGCGCTGCTCTCGAGCATGCCATCGCCAGCCTGATCGGCCAGCCCGCCATGCAGTTTACGCTGGCGAGCTCGCAGGAGCTTATGGCTGTGCCGACGGTCCCTGCCGGCATTCCGTCGACGCTGTTGCAGCGCCGTCCCGATATCGCCGCGGCGGAGCGCCGCACCGCCGCCGCCAATGCCAACATCGGCGTGGCGCGCGCCGCCTTCTATCCCGACCTTACCCTGGGATTGGATTACGGCTTCCAGAACACAGGCAAGCCGAACTTGATATCGTCCCCCTTCAGCTTCTGGAGCATCGGCCCGGGCATGCTGTTGAACCTGTTCGACGCCGGATTGCGCGACGCGCGGCTGGCCCAGGCCAAAGCGGCGTTTGACCAGGCAGGCGCCGATTACCGTGCCACGGTGCTGGCGGCCTTCCAGCAGGTGGAAGACGATCTGGCGTTCCTGAAATACGACCGCGATGCCGAGGAGCAGCAGAATCAGGCTGTCATATCGGCCAACACGACCCTCAAGCTGGCCTTGAACCGCTATCGCGAGGGTGCGGTAAACTATCTCGAAGTCGTGACGGCCCAGGCGGCTGCCTTGTCGGCCGAGAGCAGTGCTCTGGACTTGCATACGCGGCAATTGCGCGTCAGCGTGGACTTGATTCGCGCCGTCGGCGGCGGCTGGTCGCGCGATGCGCTCGAATCGGTCGCGAGCAAATAGATAGAGAGGGCACCATGACGTCCGCCCACAAGGTCTTGACCATCGAAGACGACCCGACCACGGCGCGCGAAATTGCCGCCGAGCTCGAGGCGCATGGCTTCGCGGTCGAGATCGAAGGAGACGGCAAGCTCGGGTTGGACAAGGCGGCAAGCGGACGCTACGACGCGATCACGCTAGACCGCAACTTGCCCAACCTTGACGGTCTTTCTATCGTCACGCGCCTGCGTGCCGCCGGTATCGACACGCCGGTCTTGATGATCAGCGCCTTGAGCGACGTTGACGAACGCGTGCGCGGCTTGCGCGCCGGCGGCGACGATTATCTGACCAAGCCGTTTGCGGTCGATGAAATGGCGGCCCGTCTCGAAGTGCTGTTGCGCCGGCGCAAGGCCCCGGCGCTGGTGGCGATTTTGCAAGTGGAGGATCTTGAACTCAACCTGATCGAGCGCAGTGTCACCCGCAAGGGTGTGGCCCTCGACTTGAAAACCACGGAATTTCGCCTGCTGGAATACATGATGCGCAATTCCGGCCAAACTTTGACGCGCAGCATGATATTTGAGGCCGTCTGGAATTATCATTTCGATCCATATACCAATTTGATCGAAGTGCATATGGCCAGACTGCGCAAGAAAATCGATACCCCTGGCTTGCCGCCGCTGATCCACACCGTGTGGGGCAGCGGCTACATGCTCGGGGTGCGCGATTGAACTCGTTGCTGAATAAGCTCAATGAACACTGGCGGATTTCGACCTTCCGCCTTGCGGTGCTGTTCGGCTTCCTGTTCACGGCGGCCAACGTCGGACTGTTGGGCTTGGTATATTGGCAGACCACAGCCTATCTCGAACGCCGCATCGATGACAGCATCGTCACCATGTCCGGCTATTTCAAGGGACAGGACCGTGCATCGGCTCAGGCCGAGGTCGCGGGCGCGCTGGTCTACGACCTGCGCAAGTCCAATGTCTACGGGCTGTTCACGCCGGATGGACAGCAGATC
>DASVYZ010000235.1:0-3307 GCA_036391935.1 Burkholderiaceae bacterium
GTTTCATCGGCAACCGCATCCTGGCCGTATACCGCCAAGCGGCCGACTTCATGATGGAAGACGGCGCCTCGCCCTATGAAATCGATCGTGCCATGCGCAATTTCGGTTTCGCCATGGGCCCTTACCAGGTGTCCGATCTGGCCGGCGGCGACATCGGCTGGGCCACGCGCAAGCGCCGCGCCGCCACGCGCGACCCGCGTGCACGCTATGTGCAGATTGCCGACCGCATCTGCGAGCGCGGCTGGTTCGGGCAAAAGACCGGACGCGGCTACTACCTCTATAACAATGGCTCGCGCACCGGCGCGCCCGATCCGGAAGTGCTGGCCATCATCGATGCCGAACGCCAGCGTGCCGGCATTACCCCCAGGAGTTTCAGCGCTGACGAGATTGTGCGGCGCTACATGGCGGCCATGATCAATGAAGGTGCCAAGGTGTTGCAGCAGGGCATCGCGCTGCGCCCGCTCGATGTCGATGTGGTGTTCATGGCCGGCTATGGCTTCCCGCGCCATCGCGGCGGGCCGATGAATTATGCCGATTCGGTGGGGTTGGACAAGGTATTGGCCGATATCCGAGCCTATGCCGAGGAAGACGCGCTGTTCTGGAAACCGGCACCGCTGCTGGAAGACCTGGCGGCGCGCGGCGCGGATTTCGCAAGCTTGAACCGTTTGCTTGGAGACTGACATGGACTTGAACTTCACTGCCGAAGAGGAGGCATTTCGCACCGAGGTGCGCGCCTTCCTGGCGGCGCAATTGCCGGAGGAATTGTCGGAAAAGGGCCGGCGCGGCGAGCGCCTCTCCAAGGAAGACATGCAGCGCTGGCATGCCATCCTGCACAAGCGCGGCTGGCTGGCCAACCACTGGCCCGTCGAGCATGGCGGGCCGGGCTGGAACGCGGTGCAGAAATTCATTTTCGAGCACGAGTGCGCGCTTGCGTTTGCCCCGCGTATCGTGCCGTTCGGCGTCAACATGCTGGGACCGGTCTTGCTCAAGTACGGCAACGAGGCGCAGAAGCGTTATTGGCTGCCGCGCATCCTCGACGGCTCGGACTGGTGGTGCCAGGGCTATTCCGAACCCGGCGCGGGGTCCGACCTGGCATCGGTCAAGACCACGGCCATGCGCCGGGGCGATCACTACATCGTCAACGGGCAAAAGACCTGGACCACGCTGGGCCAATACGCCAACATGATCTTTTGCCTGGTGCGCACCGACCCCGCGGCCAAGAAGCAGGAAGGCATCAGCTTCCTCTTGATCGACATGGCCGCGCCCGGCGTCGAAGTGCGGCCCATCGTCACGCTGGACGGCGAACATGAAGTCAATGAAGTGTTTTTCACCGATGTGCGCGTGCCGATAGAGAATCTGGTGGGCGAAGAACATCGCGGCTGGACTTGCGCGAAATATCTGCTGACCTACGAGCGCACCAACATTGCCGGCGTCGGCTTCTCCGTTGCGGCGCTGCGCGAGCTGAAGGCATTCCTGGGGCGGCGCAAGCGCAACGGGCGGCGGCTTTCGGACGATCCCTTCTTCGCCGCGCGCGTGGCGCGGGTCGAGATCGAGCTGGAAAACATGAAGACCACCAATTTGCGCATGATTGCCGCCGTGGCCGGCGGCGGCGTACCCGGCGCGGAAAGCTCGATGCTCAAGATACGCGGCACCGAGATCAGGCAGGAGATTTCGTCGCTGATGCGCCGCGCCATGGGACCGCAGGCGCGCGCATGGCGCGAGGCGGCGGAGCGCATCGCTGTGGAAGAGGGCGAGCGCGCGGCGGCCGTTTATTTCAACAACCGCAAGCTGTCGATTTTCGGCGGATCGAATGAGATCCAAAAGAATATAGTGGCGAAGATGATGTTGGGATTGTGAGATGGCGCAATCACCGACGCTCCAGGACTCCGGGGCAGGAGCATAAGAATGGATTTCAATCTGACCGAAGACCGCCGCATGCTGGCCGACTCGCTGGCGCGCTACCTCGCGCGCGAATACGGCTTCCCCGTCCGCGAGCAGATCGCCCGATCCGAAGCCGGCTGGTCGCGGGAGCAATGGGCGCAATTCGCCCAAATGGGCGTGATCGGCGCCCTGTTTGCCGAAGCCGATGGCGGCTATGGCGGTGCCGGCTTTGATCTTGCCCTGGTGTTTGAAGCGCTGGGCCGCGCGCTCGTGGTCGAGCCGTTTCTCGGCACGCTGATGGCGGGCTGTGCGCTGGCGGCTGCCGGACGGCACGAAGAGTTGGAACAGGCGATTGGCGGCACCCGCTTCTTCGCCTGGGCGCATCAGGAAGCCGAGGGCGGCTATGAGCCGCATTACGTCGCCACTACCGCCAGGCGTGTTGGCGAAGGCTGGACGCTCGACGGCGCCAAGGCCGTGGTGGAGCAGGGTGCGGCGGCGCATGCCTATGTCGTGTCGGCGCGGGTCGCCGGTGCAAGCGATGCGGAAGAGGGCATTGCATTGTTCCTCGTGCCGCGCGATATGGAGAGCCTGCGCGTTGCGGGTTATCCCAACATCGACGGCGGCCGTTCCGTGGAACTGACGCTGCAACAAGTCAAGCTGCCGGCATCGGCCCTGCTGCTCGACGATGCGGGGGAAGTGCTGGCCCAGGCGCAGGCGCGCGGTATCGTGGCGCTGTGCGCCGAAGCGGTCGGCGCCATGGAGGCGGCCAAAGCCGCCACGCTCGAATACCTGCAGACGCGCAAGCAATTCGGTGTGCCCATCGGCAGTTTTCAGGCTTTGCAGCACCGCATGGCCGATCTGGCGCTCGAAATCGAGCAGGCGCGCTCGGCCTTGATCAACGCCGCCGCCGCGCTGGAGCGGAACGGTCCGGTACGCGACAAGGCAATCTCGGCGGCAAAATACACCATAGGCCGGGTCGGGACGCTGGTGGCGGAAGAGACGATCCAATTGCACGGCGGCATAGGCATGAGCTGGGAATTGCCGCTGCCGCATTACGCCAAGCGGCTGGTCATGATCGATCATCAATTGGGCGACGAGGATTTTCATCTGGCGCGCTATATGGCGCTCTCGGCGGAAAATTCCGAGCAGTGATACGCTGTGCGCTTCGTATCATTCCAAGGACGCGTGATGACCGATCTTTCGCAATTTCCCATCGCCAAAAAATGGCCGGCGCAACGGCCCGATGTGCTGCAACTGTATTCGCTGCCCACGCCCAATGGCGTCAAGGTGTCGATCATGCTCGAGGAAATCGGGCTGCCGTATGAGCCGCACGTGGTCAGCTTCGACAGCGGGGACCAGCGTTCCGCCGAATTCGTTTCGCTCAATCCCAACGGCAAGATTCCCGCGATCATCGATCCGAACGGCC
>DASVYZ010000236.1:0-3832 GCA_036391935.1 Burkholderiaceae bacterium
AAACCTGGGGCTTGCCGGACACCCTGGTCGTTGAAGACTTGCCCGACTTGGAGGCCGCCGCCGGCCAAGTGGTGATCAAGGTCGAAGCCGCGGGCGTGAATTTCCCCGACGTGCTGATCATCCAGAACAAGTATCAATTCAAGCCTGAGCTACCTTTCACTCCGGGCAGCGAACTTGCCGGGATAGTGACTGCCGTCGGTGAAGGCGTGTCCCACATCAAGGTCGGCGATAAAGTGATCGCTTTTGCGGGCCAAGGCGCATTCGCCCAGCAGATTGCCGTGCCGGCCGCCGCTGTCATGCCGATGCCGCCTGGCATGGATTTCGATACCGCCGCCGCGGTCACGCTGACCTATGGCACCTCGCATCACGCCGTGGTCGACCGCGCGCAATTGAAAGCCGGCGAGACCATGCTGGTATTAGGCGCCGCCGGCGGCGTCGGACTGGCTGCCATCGAAATCGGCAAGGCCCTGGGCGCGCGCGTGATCGCGGCCGCCTCGTCCGACGCAAAACTGGAAATCTGCAAAGAGCATGGGGCCGACGCCACGATCAATTACAGCACGGAAGACTTGCGCGAAGCGGTCAAGGCCGCCACCGGCGGCAAGGGACCGGACGTGATTTACGATCCGGTGGGCGGCATCTATGCCGAACCGGCATTCCGCTCCATCGCCTGGCGCGGACGCTATCTCGTGGTGGGCTTCGCCAATGGCGAAATTCCCAAACTGCCGCTGAACCTGGCACTGCTCAAGGGCGCATCGCTGGTGGGTGTGTTCTGGGGCGAATTCGCCAAGCGCGAACCCAAGGGCAACCTGGCCGCGATGCGCGAATTGATGACTTGGCTCGCCGAGGGCAAGATAAAGCCGCGCATCTCAGGCCGCTACAAGCTGGCCGACACACCGCGCGCCTTGGAAGATATGGCGGCGCGCAAGGTAACCGGCAAGATCGTTATCAGGCCGCAGGACTAACCCCCGGAACTATGCCGAGGCCACCCAGAAGTCGTTGACGTTCTTCAGCCCCCACTTGGCCGCGTCTTCGCGGCCGACGATCTTGTCCTGCAAGCCCGGGCCGGCCAGATCGAGAACCTGCGGCGGAATGTAGCTCTGCGCCTTGGTCGAGAAGAACACCTTGACCTTGGGCGCGAGCAGCGATTTTTCGTGCTGCTCGATCACCACGCCGAGACGCCCCGATTCGAGCCTGACCAGGGTACCTACCGGATAGATGCCTATGCTCTTGACGAAGGCCTGGAACACGGCGGGGTCGAAATGCGGTCCGCTCCATTCGGCCATCTTGCGGATCGATTCCGACGGATCCCAGCCGGCCTTGTAGGGACGGTTGGAGGTGATGGCGTCGTACACATCGCACACCGCGCCCATGCGGGCGAAGATGCTCAGTTGCTCGCCTTTCAACTTCTCGGGATAACCGTTGCCGGCCATTCTTTCGTGATGGTGCAGGCAAACGTCGAGTGTGATGTCGGATATGCCGCTGCCGGACTGGAGCAGCTTGTAGCCTTCCTCGGGATGGCTTTTGACCGACACGAATTCGGCATCGGTGAGTTTGCCCGGCTTGTTGAGGATCGCGAGCGGCACCATCATCTTGCCGATGTCGTGCAGCAGGCCGGCCATGCCGGCTTCGCGCACCGCCTGGTCGTCGAGGTTCAATTGGCGCGCCAGGGATACCATCAGTGCGCACACGGCAACCGAGTGCATGTACGTATAGTCGTCCTTGTTCTTCAGCCGCGCCAGGCCGATCAGGGCGCCGGGATTGCGCATCACCGACGAAGAAATCTCTTCCACCACGGGCAGCGCATGCTTGGCATCGATGGCTTTGCCCATGCGCGCTTCCTGGAACATGGAAAAGACGGCGCCGCGCGCCGTGGCGCAAATCCTGGCGGCGCGCCCCATTTCGGCCTCGAGCGAAACCTTGGGCTCCACCAGATGCGCCGCGGCGAGCGTGGACGGTTCAGGGGCCAGCGCCGCTTCAGGCTCCAGCACTGCAACGTCGAGCCCCTTGGCGATGTCGATCACGACTTCCTTGACAGGACTGGCCTGGATCTGTTGCAGCACGGCGGCGTCATCGAGCTTGATGCGCGAACGCCAGAATGGATGATCGATCCATGAGCCGCACAGCTCCTGGATGAACATCCCCACTCTCAGATCCTCGACGGCAATTCGCTTCAGCATAGCCTGTTGAACAGTTGTACTGCGGTGCAGGGTGCATTTTTCCGGTAGCCGTTCAGGCGGTCAACACGGCATATGCCACCCAAAAGCAACCTGGCTCCATTGTGACATCGAATGCCAAATGTTGCACTGCATAACCATTTGCTAATGTTGCGAAAAGAATGCCAGCGCCACGTCGAGTTCGCGCGTGCGCGCAAAGGCCGGCAGGCTTTGCCAGATGCGCCGGCCGTAAGGCTTGGAGATCAGGCGCGGGTCGCAGATCATCAGGACGCCCCGGTCGGCTTCGTCGCGGATCAGGCGCCCGGCGCCTTGCTTGAGGTTGATGATGGCCTCGGGCAGCTGGTGATGCATGAAGCCGTTCAATCCGTTTCTCTGCATGACGTCGATGCGCGCCGCCAGTACAGGGTCGTCCGGCGGCGCGAACGGCAGCTTGTCGATGATGACGAGCGAAAGCGCCTCGCCGCGCACGTCCACCCCTTCCCAGAAGCTTTGGCTGCCGACCAGCACGGCATTGCCGGCCTTGCGGAAGCGGTCGAGCAATTCGGTGCGACCGGCTTCACCCTGCACCATCAGCGGAAAATCGAGGCCGCGCCTGGCGAATTCCTCACGCAGCCGTTCGGCTGCGCGGTTGACGGCGCGTATGGTTGTACAGAGCAGGAAAGCGCGTCCGCCGGAGGCTTCGATCATGGGCAAGGCCGCATCGACCACGGCGTCGTTGTAGTCGATGGCATTGGGTTGCGGCAGGTTTTGCGGAACGTAGAGCAAGCCCTGGTTCTGATAGTCGAACGGGCTGGGCCAGCTCTTCGCTTCCGCATCGGCCAAGCCCATCTGGCTCATGTAGTGGTTGAAGTCGTTTTTCACCGCCAGCGTGGCCGAGGTGAATATCCAGGCGCGCGGCGAGCCTTCTCGCTGCTTGTTGAAAATCGGCGCAATCGACAGCGGGGTCTGATGCAATTGCAGCGAGGACGCAAACGCTTCGACCCACAGCACGCGCTCTTCGTCACCCTGCCCCGCCGCGCCGGGTGCGTTCCAGCGCGTCAATTGCGCCTCCAGCACCAAGGCGCGCTGGCGGCATTGCTCGATGGTTTCGGCGCGCTCGGCCTGATTTTCCAGCACACCGATCAGGCTGTGCAATTCGGTCTTGAGCGTCTCGAGCGCGGGGAAGAAGGGCGAAGATTCGGCGATCTGGTTCAGCGCCAGGCGCACGGAATCCTGCGGGAAGGCGAGGCGCAAGTCGCGCGCGGCGCGGTCCACCGTACCCGTGACCTTGGCCCAGTCGGCGCCGTCGCGTGCATGCGCCAGGCCCTCGGCCTGCACGTCGCGGCACAGCTCGATGACCATCGAGGTCGAGACCGTATCGCCGAAAAACAGCGTGGCGGTCTCGGGCAGTTGGTGCGCTTCGTCGAAGATCACGGTATTGGCCGAGGGCAGCAGCTCGGCTACGCCGGTATCCTTCAGGGCCACGTCGGCGAAGAAAAGATGATGGTTCACCACCACGACATCGGCTTGCTGCGCTTCCTTGCGCGCCTTCATGACGAAGCAATCCTGGTAGTACTGGCATTCGGCACCGAGGCAATTGTCGCGGGTCGAGGTCACCAGGCCCCAGATCGGCGCGGTCTCAGGCACGCGCGACAGTTCCGATTTGTCGCCCGAGCTCG
>DASVYZ010000237.1:0-6079 GCA_036391935.1 Burkholderiaceae bacterium
ACATCGAATTCTTTGGGGAAATGCATTTGGTGCCTGGAGAAGGGAACTGCCGAGGCGTGATTATAGGACCTTTACTGGTGGTCCGCCAGCAATACACCCAATTCGCGTCGAATTCACCAGCGATTTTGTTTCACGTGAAACAAACCAGCGAAAAATCAGCGTGTGTGATACCAGGCAAGCACGCCAATGACGGCCAGAATCAAACCGGCAAACAGCAACCAGTAAGCAACCTGGATCCGGCGGCTACGCTGTTCGCGGCGCGCGCGACGGCGTGAAGAGCTGCTCTTGGGCTCCCCACCGCTATTGCCCGTGATCAGCTTGGCATCTTCTGGCGGCTGCCACTTAGCGGGCGCCGGCGCCACATTGGGAGTCAGCTGGATAAAGAAATCGACTTCCGGACTTGGTTTGCTCGACATTGCCGGTTTGGCCACCGAACGCGGCGGCGCTTGCAAATACAAAGCGGTGATTGTAATCGGATCGGACGGATCTTGCCGCACAAAGCGTTCCACCATATACAGGTCGAGCTTGTCCGGCACGGCCATCGGGTTCTTGGCTTCTTCAAGCAATCCACGTGCCGTCAAATCCGCAACCGCCAACGCGAAGCGGCGCTTGGCCATACCGCCGAGCCGGCGCTGCAATTCCGCAATCTGGCTCACGCCATCGACCGACGCCAGGACAAGGCGTTGGCTTTGGGTCAACGAGTGCGATTTCTTCCGGATTTCGCTCTCACCCTTGAAGGTGCGCTGGAGCTTGATATCGTTGGCGGCCATGTTTCACGTGGAACAATCTGATGCTCATTAGCGTATTTACAGCCCTCACTATACCCAAACCCGCCACACCGTGCCATGCTCCACGGAAAGTATTTCCACCAAATACCCCTTCCCTGACTGGGCTACAATAATCGGGAAGGAGAAACCATGAGCACGTTCAATGCATTCGGCTTCACCACCGTCCCGCGCCTCGTTTGCGAAATCGGCTCAGCCGCCAAACTGGGCATGCTGGTGCGCGACACCTTTCAGGGCATACGCCATGCCCTGCTTGTAACCGACCCCGGCTTCCTCAAGACAGGCCAGGTTGATCCGGCCGTAGCGAGCCTGAAGACTGCCGATATTCAGGTCAGCATTTTTTCCGATGTGGTGGCCGATCCACCCGAAGCCGTGGTATTGAAAGCTGTGGCCGATGCGCGCGCCGCCAAGATCGATATGGTGATCGGCCTCGGCGGCGGCAGCTCGATGGACGTAGCCAAGTTGATCGCCGTGCTGGCCGGAAGCGATCAGGATTTGAAGACGATGTATGGCATCGGCAACGTCAAAGGCAGCCGCCTGCCCCTGATTCAGATCCCGACCACGGCCGGCACGGGTTCCGAAGTCACGCCGATTTCCATCGTCACCACAGGTGCGACCACCAAAATGGGCGTGGTCTCGCCCCAACTCTATGCCGATCTGGCCGTGCTCGACGCGTCGCTGACCGTCGGCCTGCCGCCCAAGATCACCGCCGCAACGGGCATCGATGCCATGGTCCACGCCATCGAAGCCTATACTAGCAAGCTGAAGAAGAACCCTCTGTCGGACATGCTGGCGCACCAGGCGCTGCATCTGCTGAGCAAGAATATCGTAACCGCCTGCGAAAACGGTAAAGACGTTGAAGCGCGCCAAGCCATGTTGCTCGGCTCGATGCTGGCCGGACAGTCCTTCGCCAATGCGCCGTGCGCAGCAGTGCACGCCCTCGCCTATCCGATAGGCGGGATTTTCCACGTGCCACATGGCTTGTCCAATTCGCTGGTGTTGCCGCATGTGTTGCGCTTCAATGCGCCGGAAGCGGCTGGCATGTATGCTGAACTGGCCGAGATCGTCAACCCTGAAGTTGGCGGATCGGCCGAAGCGAAGTGCCAGGGCTTGATCGCCCACATGGAAGGCTTGGCCAAACGGCTAGGCATCGAAACCAGCTTGCGCGAAGTCGGCATCGCCGAATCCGATCTCGACAGATTGGCCGATGATGCCATGCTGCAAACGCGGCTGTTGACCAATAACCCGCGCAGCGTCAGCAGGGACGATGCACGGGCGATTTACGCCGCAGCCTTGTAGGCCGGCAGGTTGTGCCGAACGTCGCTCGCCAAGCGCTAGCGAGGCCCTGCACAACCTATCCGGGATTTGCAGACCGACGCTCGCGCCAAGCCAGCAGTTCGCCGACGATGCCTCGGCGGAACAACATCACGCAAGCAATGAAGATAAAGCCGGTCACGATGCTGACTGAATCGCCCAAGGTATGGAACCACTCGATCCCGGTTGCATTGGCAATCCAGTCGCCTATTTCGCCAAGACGATTGTCGAGCAGTACGATCAAGACTGCGCCGACCAGGGGGCCGAAGATCGTGCCCAGGCCGCCGACCAGGGTGGTCAATACCACCAGGCCCGACATTTCCCAGGCCACGTCGGTCAAGGAAGCTTGCGAATTGACGAGGCAGCGCGTCGCACCGGCCAAGCCCGACAAACCGGCCGACAGCACGAAGGCCAGCAACTTGTAGCGGCTCACGTCGTAGCCCAGCGAAATTGCGCGTGGTTCGTTTTCCTTGATCGCCTTCAGCACCTGGCCATAGGGAGAATGGATGATGCGCACGATCAGGGCAAAACCGCCGACCGTGATGCCGAGGACGACGTAGTACATCAACAGGTCATTGCTCAAGTCGAACATGCCCAATAGCTTGCCGCGCGGGATTCCGGTCATGCCGTCCTCGCCGTGGGTGAACGGTGCCTGCAAGAACAGGAAATACAGCATCTGCGCCAGCGCCAGGGTAATCATGGTGAAGTAGATGCCTTGGCGCCGCACCGCCAGCGCACCCATGATCCAGCCGGCGATAACTGCCGCCAGCACGCCGGAGAGGATGCCGAGTTCGAATGGAAACCCCAGCTCTTGCATGGCATAACCCGTAACGTAGCCGGCGCCGCCAAGGAAGATAGCATGCCCAAATGACAACAGTCCGGTATAGCCGAGCAAGAGATTGAAGGCACAGGCAAACAGGGCGAAGCATAACAACTTCATCACCAGGATGGGGTAAATCAAGGCGGGTGCAACCAGCAAGCCCAACATGAGGATGGCGTAGGCGATTCTTCGGGCCATCTTATTTCTCCTTGCCGAACAAACCGGCCGGCCGGATCATCAGCACGATGGCCATGATCACGAACACCACGGTCGCCGAGGCCTGCGGATAGAACACCTTGGTCAAGCCCTCGACGACGCCGAGGCCGAGGCCGGTCAGGATGGAGCCGGCTATCGACCCCATGCCGCCGATCACCACGACTGCAAACACCACGATGATCAGGTTCGAGCCCATCAAGGGCGATACCTGGATCACCGGTGCGGCCAATACGCCGGCAAAGGCAGCGAGCGCCACACCGAAGCCGTAAGTCAAGGTCACCATCAGGGGCACGTTGATGCCGAAGGCTTCCACCAGCTTGGGATTTTCGGTGCCCGCGCGCAGGTAGGCGCCGAGCTTGGTCTTCTCGATCACGAACCAGGTGCCGAAGCACACCACCAGCGAAGCCAGCACCACCCAGGCGCGGTAATTGGGCAGGATCATGAAACCAAGATTGGTTGCGCCGCCGAGTTCATCGGGCACGGCAAACTGCTGTCCCGATACGCCATAGATGGAACGGAACAATCCTTCGAGCAGGAGCGTAATGCCGAAAGTCAGCAGCAAGCCATACAAGTGATCGAGCTTGTACAGCCAGCGCAGAAAGGCTTTTTCAATGACGATGCCGATAGCGCCCACAGCGAGCGGCGAGAGCACCAGCACTTCCCAGTAATTGAGGCCGAAGTAGCTGACGCCCATCCAGGCAAAGAAAGCGCCCAGCATGTAAAGCGCGCCATGAGCGAAATTGATCACATTGAGCAAGCCGAAGATCACGGCCAGCCCAAGCGAGAGTATTGCATAGAAGGAGCCGTTGACCAGCCCCAACAGGAGCTGGCTCAGCATGGCTTGCAGGGGAACGCCAAATATTTCCATTAAGCAATACTCACGATATCAGGCAAGGGGCGCCCGGATGACATCAAGATGGAATGACACCCGAGCAAGCTATCACTTCCAGAGCGAGCACTTGGTCTCGGCCTTGGTGGTGAAGGCGTCTTCACCGGGAATCGTCTGCACCACCTTGTAATAATCCCAGGGATACTTCGATTCGCCCTGCGACTTGACCTGCATCAGGTACATCGGGTGGATCATCGAGCCATCTTCGCGGACATAACCGCCTTTGGCATACATGTCATTGATCTTGGTCTTGTGCAGGTAAGCCAGAACCTTTTCGGCATCGTCGGTACCGGTGGCCTTGACCGCGTTGAGGTATTGCGTGACGGCGGAATAGTCGGCAGCTTGCAGGCTGGACGGTTCCTTCTTCATTTTTTCGAAGTAGCGTTTGCTCCACTTGCGCGTGTCGTCGTTCGCGTCCCAATACCAGCTATCGGTCAGGTACATCCCTTGCGTATAGTTCAAGCCCAGGGAGTGTATGTCGTTGATGAACATCAGCAAGCCCGCCAGTTTCATGGTCTTGGTGATGCCGAATTCATTGGCTGCCTTGATCGAGTTCACCGTATCGAGGCCGGCGTTTGCGAGGCCGAGTATCTGCGCCTTCGAGGCTTGGGCCTGCAGCAGGAAGGACGAAAAGTCCGACGCCGACAGCGGATGCTTGACGTCGCCCAGTACCGTGCCCCCGTTGGCCTTGACCACGCGCGAGGTATCGCTCTCCAGCGATTGACCGAAGGCATAATCGGCGGTCAGGAAGAACCAGCTCTTGCCGCCCTGCTTGATGACGGCAGAGCCCGTGCCTTTGGCCAGCGCCACCGTGTCGTAGGCATAATGGATGGTATAGGGCGTGCATTCCTCGTTGGTCAGGCGCGCGGTGCCGGCGCCGATCGAGATGAACGGCTTCTTCTTCTCTGCGGCGACCTTGGCCATCGCCAGGTTGGTGCCCGAATTGGTGCCGCCCAGCAGCATGTCCACGCCCTGCTGGTCGAACCACTCGCGCGCCTTGCTGCCGGCCAGGTCGGCCTTGTTTTGATGGTCGGCTGTAATCAATTCGATTTTCTTGCCGTTGACCGTGCCGCCGAAGTCGGCGATGGCCATCTTGACCGCTTCGATACCGCCTTGGCCGTCGATATCGGAATAGACGCCGGAGAGGTCGGTGATGTAACCGATCTTGACCGCATCACCGGAAATCTGGGCTTGGGCGCTGCCGCAGACCACTGCCGCTGCCGCGGCGAGGATACTCAATCGAATCTTCATGTCTTCCTCCAATAAGATTTAAACACCCAACAGGGCGGTTAGGACAGGCATCTTGTCGTTCAATTCGGATGCGGCAAAACTTTCGACGATCTGGCCGTGCTCCATCACATAGAAACGGTCGGCCAGCGGTGCGGCGAAGCGGAAATTCTGCTCCACCATGACGATGGTGTAGCCCTTCTCCTTCAGAGTCGTGATCATGCGTGCCAGGGCTTGCACGATCACCGGCGCCAGGCCTTCGGATATCTCGTCGAGCAAGAGCAGCTTGGCGCCTGTCCTCAAGATGCGCGCCACGGCCAGCATCTGCTGTTCGCCGCCCGAGAGCCGCGTGCCTTGACTGCTCTTGCGCTCGGCGAGATTGGGAAACATGGCATAGATTTCCTCGATCGGCATGCCCTTCACTGTCTTCGACACCAGCGGCGGCAACATCAGATTTTCTTCGGTCGAGAGTGAAGAAAAAATGCCGCGCTCTTCCGGACAATAGCCGATGCCAAGATGCGCCACCTTGTGTGTCGCCAGCCCTATCGCTTCCTTGCCATTGACCTTGATCGAACCCTTGCGCCTGCCGGTCAAACCCATGATGGCGCGCAGCGTGGTGGTACGGCCCGCGCCGTTGCGGCCCAATAGCGTCACCACTTCACCCGGCTGCACCACGAGGTTGACGTCGTGCAGGATATGCGATTCGCCATACCAGGCATGCAAGCCGCCGATTTCGAGAGCAGCAGTCATCAATGGGCTCCCTGCAATTCCGCGGCAGGCGTGCCCATATAGGCCTCCATCACTTGCGCATTGCTCGAGACTTCCTTG
>DASVYZ010000238.1:0-4762 GCA_036391935.1 Burkholderiaceae bacterium
AATCCTCCCGCCCGACACTTCCGACCTGCACCCTGCCCTGGCCACCTGGGTAGAACGCGTCTGGACCAGTTTCGCCATGCAGATCGGCGATTTCGGCCGCGGCGTCACTTCCAGCATGCAGGCGTACGAAAGCGCGCTCGCGTCCGGCCAAATGCGCCGCGCCGTGCACTCCGCCGCCAATGTCAGCGACTGCTTCAACTACCTCAACGACTACGATTCCGCCTTCGAATGGGCGCAGCGCGGCCTGGATCTGGCGCGCGCGACCTCGTGGCCGGTCTGCATCGGCTCATGCCTGACACAGATGGGTGAAACGCTGCGCAAGCTGGGCCAGTTCGATGCGGCGCGCGACTTGATGCAGGAGGCCTTGGAGGCTCTGCGCCCCTGCATGGCATCCCGTTCCTATGCCAATGCCCTGAACTACCTCGGTTACCTGGAAAACGACAGCGGACAGTATCGGGTTGCGCTGGAACATTTCGAACAACTGATGCGCATCTCGGACGAATTGCAGCAAGCCGAGTTCCAGATCACGGCGCGCACCGGACAGGCACGCGCACTGTCGCAATTGGGACGCCGGGCCGATGCGCAAGTGCTGGCGAATACTGCCCTCGGGCTGGCACGCAACAAGCGCGATCCGCTCGAAGAGATCGATGCGCTGAAGGTGATGGCCGAATTGCACCAGGACGCCCCGGTGCCGGCCGGTAACGTCGCTGCGCCTGGTACGCCCCTTTACTTCATCAATCAGGCCATCGAGCGCGCCAGCACGATAGAAGGCCTGCTGGTCGACAGCGGCTTGCACGACTTGGCCGCCAAGGAATATGCCAGGGCCGGCGACTACGAGAAGGCCTATGCGGAAGCCTTGAGGGCGAGCGATGCGCGCACCAATGCCTACCGCAAGGAAACCGCCAATCGCGCGGTCGCCATGCAGATCCAGCATCGCACCGAGCGTGCGCGCGAAGAAGCGCAGCACTTCCGGAGCCTGGCTGAAGTCGAAGCCAAGCGCGCCGAGGTGCTGCATCAAAACAGCCAGACTCTCGAACGGCTGTCGTCGATCGGCCGTGAAATCACCGCTCATATCGACGAAACCGCGGTGTTCCAGGCGCTCGACCGCCACGTACACGCGATGCTCGATGCCCACGTATGGAATATCTGGCTGGTCGAGGGCGACAGCATCAAAATGCGCTTCGGCGTCGAGGAAGGCCAGCCGCTGGAGCAAATGGAAGTCAGGCTGGACAGCAAGATATCGCACGCCGCCGCCTGCGTGCGCGAATTGCGCGAAATCTACGTACATTCGACCGCCGGCCAGCTCGGCCCGGCCCACGTGGACGGCACACGCCCCATGCTCAGTTGCCTGTTTGCCCCCCTGGCGGTGGGCGACACCGTGTTCGGCGTGCTATCGATCCAATCGCCGCGCGCCAATGCCTATGGCGAACGGGAATTGCAGATCTTCCGTACGCTTCTGGCCTACGGGTCGGTGGCGCTGGCCAATGCCGCCGCCGCGCGCAAGCTGGCCGACGTCAACATCGAACTGGAACGGCAGAAGATGGCGACCGTGCTGGTGCACGCCGGCAAGATGATGGCGGTCGGCAAGCTGGCGTCATCCGTGGTGCATGAAATGAGCCACCCTGTGGGCAGCATCTCCATGCTGACCGATGCCATGCAGACCCTGCGCAAGCTCAACCGGACCGAAGAAGCGCTCGACGTCACGTCGCGCATCGGGCGCGAAGTGAACCGCCTGCGCGGCTTGATCATGCGCTTGCGCAAATTCGCCCGTTCCGATCCGGCCGACGTCGAAACCATTGCGCTGCATGACGTGATGGAAGACGCACGCCAGCTTTACCTGCATCAGCTCGACATGGAAAAAGTCGATTACCACGAAGACATCGAGCCGGTTTCGGTGCTGGTCGATTCGGAGCGGCTCAGTCTCGCGATTGCCAATATCGTCTTGAATGCTTGCGACGCCATGAACGGCCGGCAGCTCAAGTCGGTAAGGATGAAGACGCGGCTCGACGGAGAACGCGTGCGCCTTTCGATACGCGACAACGGCCCGGGCCTGGCGCCGGAGGTGCTGGAGCGCATCATGGAGCCCTTCTTCACCACCAAGCCCGACGGCCTCGGGCTGGGGCTGTCGATCAGTGCCGAATCGCTGGCCTCGATGAACGGTTCGATCGAAGTGGCCAACCACGCCGAGGGTGGCGCAGAATTCACCTTGAGCATTCCCGTGGTGCAGGCAGCATGAGTCAAACCGGGCGCGGATGCCGATGAGCGAAGCCAAATTCAAAATTGTGGTGATCGAAGACCAGTCCGGTTTCCGGGAAAGCCTGGAACTGGTGCTCCAGTTGGCCGAATTCGAAGTCGAAAGTTTCGCCAATGCCGAAGATGCCATGGCACGCCTGCAGCAGGCCGGGCCCGATGCCGTGCTGACCGACCTGCAATTGCCGGGCATGAATGGCGTGGAAGTCATCAAGCGCTGCGGCGAACTCGATAGCGATTTGCCGGTCGTGATGATGACCGCGCACGGCAACGTGCCGACGGCCGTGCAGGCCATGCAATACGGCGCCTACGATTTCATCGAAAAGCCGTTTTCCAATGACAGGCTGGTCGCCACGCTGCGCCGCGCGGCGGAAAAACGCCGCCTGGTCATGGAAAACCGCACGCTGCGCGCCAGCCTGTCGGAAGCTTCCGGCATCAGCTCCACACTGTGCGGCGAAAGCGCCGTAATGCAACGCCTGCGCAGCACCATCCTGCGCATCGCGCCCACACCCGCCGACGTGCTGGTCTCGGGGGAAACCGGCACCGGCAAGGAATTGGTGGCGCACCTGATCCACAGCTTCAGCAAGCGCAGCGGCAACTTCGTTGCGGTCAATTGCGGCGCCATTCCCGAAGCCCTGTTCGAAAGCGAATTGTTCGGCCATGAAGCCGGCGCCTTCACCGGCGCGCAAAGGCAGCGCATCGGCAAGATCGAGCATGCGCACCATGGCACGCTCTTCCTCGACGAAATCGACAGCATGCCCTTTGCCATGCAAGCGAAGCTGCTGCGCGTGCTGCAGGAGCGCGAAATCGAGCGCATCGGCTCGAACAAGGTATTGCCGGTCAACATCCGCGTGGTGGCCGCCACCAACAACGACATCAGGGCACTGGTCGAACAAGGGAAATTCCGCTCCGATCTGTTTTACCGCCTGAACGTGGTCGCCCTGCAGCTGCCCCCCTTGCGCGAGCGGCTGGAAGACATCCCGTTGCTGTTCCAGAACTTTCTCGATCTGGCGCTCATCCGCTTCGAGGTGCCGCATATCGAGCCAGGCCGCGAAGTGCGCGAGCGCCTTCTCTCGCACAGCTGGCCCGGCAACGTGCGCGAACTCAAGAACGCCGCCGAACGCACCGCGCTCGGCTTGCCCCTGATCGAAGGGGAAGCCGAACCCGATTCTGCGCAAGGCGCCCGTTCGCTCAAGGACTCCGTCGCGGCCATCGAACGCGTGCTGCTGGTATCGGCCCTGCGCAGCAGCCGCGGCGACCTGCAAGCCGTGTGCGCCGAACTGGACGTGACCTTGTCGTCGCTCTACCGCAAGTTAAGCGCGCACGGGCTGGAAGCCGATTCGTTCCGGCCCAAATAAAACCTTCACGTCGAACTCATGCGAAAATCGAGGCCTTACGCCATGCAGACCATGAGGAAACGATGACTACGCTCCCCACTTACGACGACGTTTGCGCAGCCGCGCGACGCATCGAGGGCCAAGCCCACAAGACACCGGTAATGACGTCGCGCATGGTCGACGAGGAACTGGGGGCGCAGGTCTTCTTCAAGTGCGAAAATCTGCAGCGCATGGGAGCCTTCAAGTTCCGCGGCGCATTCAACGCGCTGTCGGCATTCAGCCCCGAGCAACGCAAGGCTGGCGTAGTCGCATTCTCTTCCGGCAATCACGCGCAAGCGATCGCCCTCTCGGCCAGGCTGCTCGGCATCCCCGCCACCATCGTCATGCCGCACGACGCCCCGGCGGCCAAGGTAGCGGCGACCAAGGGCTATGGCGGCACCGTGGTGATCTACGACCGCTACAAGGAAGACCGCGAGCAGATCGGCCGCGACCTGGCGCAAAGGCACGGCCTCACGCTGATCCCGCCCTACGACCACCCCGACGTGCTGTGCGGGCAAGGCACGGCGGCCAAGGAGTTGTTCGAGGAAGTCGGTCCCCTCGATGCTTTTTTCGTGCCGCTGGGCGGCGGCGGGCTGTTGTCCGGCAGCGCGCTGTCGACTCGGGCATTGGCGCCACAGTGCCAATTGTACGGCGTCGAGCCGGAAGCGGGCAACGACGGTCAACGCTCTTTCCGAAGCGGCGAAATCGTGCACATCGACGCACCCAAAACCATTGCGGACGGCGCCCAGACCCAACATCTTGGCAATCTCACCTTCTCCATCATCCGGCGCGACGTCAACGACATCCTGACCGCCACCGATGCGGAGCTGGTCGACTGCATGCGCATTTTTGCCAGCCGTATGAAATTGATCGTCGAACCGACTGGCTGCCTGAGCTTCGCCGCCGCGCGGCAAAAGAAGGCGGAATGGAAAGGCAAACGCATCGGCGTACTCATCAGCGGCGGCAACGTCGACATGGCCAGCTTCGCGAGACTGCTGGCCGAGTAAAGCCGAGGCGCCTGTTCGCGCAGGAAGCAGCGCCCACTCCCTTCGAAAATAATTTGCACAGCAAGCAAAATATTTGCAAAAATCCTTGCCTTTCCCAAAAAGCGGTGGCACAATGCACGCATTCGTTTC
>DASVYZ010000239.1:0-4619 GCA_036391935.1 Burkholderiaceae bacterium
TCCGGTTGCGCGACAAGCCTAAAGGATCGTAGGGCAGGGACGCAAAGCCGTAGGCGTGCGACACCGGGCGATGGCGCCATGTGCATCACGGACGTTCATCAAAACCGTGCGTTGCGCTAGCGCTCTTCCAAATCGGCCAGCCTGCCGCGGTAAAGCCCGACCACCAGATCGGTATTGGTCACGATGCCGCACAGGCGCCGCTCGGCATTGAGCACCGGGATGTGATGCACGCCGTATTCGGAGAGCAGCGGCACCAGTTCGACGATATGCATGCGTTCGTCGGCGGTATGCACCTGGCGCGTCATGATCTGGCCCACGACCTCGGGTTTGTCGGTGTGGGTCAGGCCGCTCTTTTTCAGCAAGTTGCGCATCCGGCCGGCAAAACCCTCGTAGCCGCCCGTTTCGACATGGCGCATGAAATCGAGCTGGCTCACGATGCCGATGACGCGCCGGGCCCGGTCCACCACGGGCAAGGCCTTCACGCTGTGCTTTTGCAGCAGGTCCCAGGCTTCGGCGAGCGAGGTGCCGAATTCCACAGCCACCACGTCGCGCGACATGATCTCGGCGCAACTGATTTCGCCGAGCCGGCGCCGGTAGGCGTGCATTTCGGTCTGCATCAGGAGGCTTTCCAGGTCGTCGCGGCTGACGTCGAGCACCTCGTTGTAATTCTTCAGCACGTAATCGAGGTCGGCCGGCGTGAAGCCGAGGCGGTCGCCCGGCGGCTGGTCCTGGGTGGCATGCAGCCTGTCGTGCGTATGCACCACCGGGTGAGGGTAGCGGTGCCGCGTCAGATTGTTGTAGAGCAGAGCGGCGCATAGCAGCAGGAGCGAATTGATGCCGATCGGCGCCAGCAGGAAATGATAGCCCAGCGCATGGATCGCCGGGCCGCCGAGGACGGCCGTCAAGGCCACGGCGCCCGAAGGCGGATGCAGGCAGCGCAGGGCCAGCATCGCACCGATGGCGCCGGCAATCGCCATCGAGGCGGCCAGTTGCGGATCGGCTATCCATCGCACGCAAGTCACGCCGATGGCGGCCGATACGAGATTGCCGCCGATGATGGACCACGGTTGCGCCAAGGGGCTCGAAGGCAGGGCGAACAGCAGCACGGCCGAGGCGCCCATCGGCGCCACCAGCATGGGCAACGAGACGTCGGGGCCGAGCAGAAGCCGGGTGGCGGCGCCCGTGATGAAGATGCCGATCAGGGCGCCGACGCAGGCACGCAGGCGTTCGCGGTAACCGACCCCGACCCGGCCCGGAACAAAGCCCAGCAGCCATTGCCTCATGGCGATGATATTCATGGATTCCCTCTGTAAAGAAGCGCGCTATCTTAAAGGATTCGCGTTTCCCGTGCAGGTGGAACCGGGTATGCGGCGGCGACGTGCTTTCAACGGCAGCGCGGCCCTGGCGCCGGCGATCAGCTATCGCAGAGCTGCTTCGGCGTGCGTGAGCGGTAGTCGGTGATGAACTGGTCGAAGTCGCCGGTCTGTTCGCGCTCCATCGTTTCCTGCTCCGCAATCGAGGAATGCGCCATGCGGGTGAACAAGAGCATGTCTTCGGTCGAGGGCGGGTGCGCGCGGAACTCGGCCGCATGCGCCTGGCTTTGCTGCAATACGAAGCCGGTGAAGGAATTGCCGTTGGCGCGGATCGCATCGAGCACGCGTGCCGAAGGCGTCAGTGCGGTATTGCGCAACTTGGCTTGCTGTGCCTGGAGCGCCGCCTTGTGGCTGTCGCCGCCGTGTGCCTTGTCGAGCAGGGTGGCGGCCTGGCCGATTTTTTCCAGCAATTCCAGGCCCCAGTCCTGCAGCGCGATGTCGCCGTCGCCCCGGTTCAACATCAAGCCGGGCCTGCGGCCTTCCTTGACGGTGCGCGAGAAATTCTCGCGGTTGCGTGCTGCCTCAAGCTCGGTGGTGGCCGGGCTGTCGTCCATGGCGCAGAACAGCAGGAAGGCGTCGAGGAAACGGCCGGTTTGCAGATTGATGCCGAGCGGCTCGAACGGATCGATATCCATGCAGCGCACTTCCACGTATTGCACGCCGCGTGCGCATAGCGCTTCGACGGCGCGTTCGCCGCTATTGATGACACGCTTGGGGCGGATCGTGGCGTAGAACTCGTTTTCGATCTGCAGCACGTTGGTATTGATCTGCCACCACTCGCCGTTGCGCTTGGCGCCGAGTTCCTCGTAAGGCGCATAGGGTTGCTGCACCGCGCGCGTCAGGCTGGTCATGTATTCGCGCAGGGTGTTGTAGGGCGGCACCAGGCCGGCCTGGGCATTGTTCTGGTAACCCAGATCGCTCATGCGCAGGCTGGTGGCATAGGGCAGGTAGAGCGTATCGCCGGAGAGGGTTTCCAGCTGGTGCGGGCGGCCGCGCAGGAATTGCGTAGCCAGGGCAGGCGAGGCGCCGAACAGATACATCAGGAGCCAGCTGTAGCGGTGGAAATTGCGGATCAGCGCAATGTAGCTTTCGGATTGATGATCGCGCTCGCTGCCTCCGGCCTGCTCCTCGCGCTGCAACAGCCGCCACAGGTCTTCCGCCAGCGAATAGTTGTAGTGGATGCCGGCGATGCATTGCATGGTGCGGCCGTAGCGCAGCGCCAGCCCGCGCCGGTACACGTGCTTGAGCATGCCGATGTGCGAGGTGCCGTACCAGGCGATGGGAATCTCGTCGTCGGCCGGCAGGATGCAGGGCATGGAATCGCTCCATAGCAATTCGCCGTGCAGTTGCGTATGGGAGAAGCGGTGGATCAGGTCGAGGTCGCGCAGCACGTCGGCAATGTCGTGTTCGGCCGGCGTGATGAATTCGAGCAGCGACTCGGAATAATCGGTCGTGATCTGCGGGTGCGTCAGCGTAGAGCCGAGGCCCTTGGGGTGCGGCGTCATGGCCAGCTTGCCCTGGGCGTCGGAGCGCAGGGTTTCGCGCTCGATGCCGCGCAAGCCGCGCCGCTGCAAGGGCAGGTTGGCCTCGGCGGCAAGCAGAGCCAGGCGGCGTGTCAACAGGTCGCTCAAAAGAATTCCTTCGAAATATTCGTTGTTGCCTCCCAGTCAAAAAACGGGACTGAGTGCAAATTTCGAGCAAGCATAGCCGAAATTCGAAAATGGGGTTGGATGCCCAAAAATTAACAATTCGGCCGGGCAGCGTCCGGCCGCTTCGTGTGCCATAGAAGCCGCCGTTGCATCCAAGCCTTACTGCATCATCTTGCGTTTACATTCGGAAAAATCGGAGGTATCGTAGGACGCATTCAGGCAAATCTCGGCGATTCGGGGGAGGCGTGCTGCCAGCGGCGTGGTCCGATAGCTGACGAGAACCTTATCAAGCGAAGGACTGCCATGCTATTTCTGCGCAATACGCATTCCCCGGTGGCCGAAGGCGTGTACCTGGTCGACGTGGCCGCCAAACCGCCGGGCAAGACCTTCGCCGTCATCGCCGCCCTGGATGCCGACAACCCGCCGCAAACCTTCCTCGCCGCACTCGAAGGCCTGGGTTTCAAGCGTGCCGAATCCAAAACCTACACCCACGGCGACGGCAAGAAGGTGCTCGACGTGCAATATCAAAAGCCCGGCACGGACTTGTTCCAGGGGTGGACCAATGCCGAGAAAGATGCCAACCTGACTGCGCTTGAAACCATGTTGGGCGGTTTCAACATCAATGTGACGCCGCGAGTGATGAGCATGGCGGAGGCATATCAATAAACGCCGTAGTTGGCAGGCTGGGTTGAGCGCAGCGAAGCCCAACATTGGCGCATTGCCCAACCGCCAACCTATGCAAACCTCCCGAGCGTTGGGTTTCGCTGTACTCAACCCAAGCTATGATTCGCTGTTTATACTTCCTGATACGTGGAATAAAACGAAGCGTAGTTGTTATCAAGCTGGAAGTTGATGTACGACACCGTGATCGACGTCGACAACCCCTCCACGTAATGCCACCAGCCCACCGGGATGAACAGGATTTCGCCTGGGTTCAGGATGCAATCGATTACCTGCACGTCCTTCATCATCGGATAGGTCGCGTAGTCGATGTTCTTGCCGTCCACCGGCGTGTAGCAGTGGAAGTTGTTGTAGACGTAGGGCAGTTCGCATGAGGGGATCATGCGCACGCGCTTGCTGCCCATCACCTGGGCCATGAAATTATTGGTCAGGTCGTGGTGGAAGGGCGTCAGCGTGCCGGTCGGGCCGAACCAGAAAAAGCCGTCGTCCGGCGAATTCATGTCGAGGTATTCCGGGATGCCGCCGATGTCTTCCCACAGCGCGGCCAGTTCCTTGCGGTTCTGCGAGGTGTTGTTGGCCGTCATGTAAAAGTCGTTGGTGTTGCCGGCATTCTCGATCATCTCCACGTAGCGCCGCATCGGCATGGTCTCGCGCAGCTTTTCCGTGTTGACTTCGTAGTTGGCGTCCTTGCTGCGGCCGATCTGCACCTGCACCATGGCGTCGCCGACCTTGTCCTTCAGGTATTGAAAGTTCCATTTCTTCCGTGCTGGCCAGTCTTCCAGCATGCCGGTGATGATGACGGGCTTGTTGTTCAGGTAATAGCGCACGTAGAACTCAGCGCGCGTCAGCCGTTCGCGCCGCTCGATCTCCATGCAGTTGGGCGACTGGCGCGCCAGCTTGCGGTGGATCTCCAATA
>DASVYZ010000240.1:0-6010 GCA_036391935.1 Burkholderiaceae bacterium
GACAGATGAACTGGTGCGCGTGCTGTCGCAAGACATCGGCGAATGGCGCCACGAATCCGAACGTCACGTCAACGTGCATGTGGTGCATGCCGCCCACTCGCTGGCCGGCAGCTCGGCCACGGTCGGCTTTACGCCGCTGCAGGAAGTCGCGCATGCGCTCGAAATGGTGCTGCAATTCCTGGCGCGCAAGCCGGTGCGCCTGATCGAGAGCGACTACGACACGCTGGACCACAGCATCGAACGCATTCGCTTCATGCTGCAAATGTTCGCGCTCGGCGAAATGCCGGGCCACGAACCTGAGCAGGTCCAGATCCTGGAGCGCATGCAAGCCGAAATCGAGGCGCGCCTGCACATGGTTCCCGAGCTCCAGCCGCTGCACACGCCGCATGTGATGGCGCCGGTGGTTGAGTCTCTCAGCGAGCCCGAGCAAATCGAGCCGATTGCTGAGCCTGCTGTCGGGCCAGTGATTGACCCGGTGCCGGACCTGTCCCCGCCGGTGGTGACTTTCCTCGAGCCGGCATTCGAGCAGCCGGCCGAACCGGTCGTCGACCGGCATGTGGTCGAACCTGCTTCCGAACCCGCTCTCGAACCTGTTTCTCAATCCTTCAGCATTCCGGAGATTCCGGCTGAACCGGTTGCCGAAACCATCGCGCTGACGGTGCCGGATTTGCCCCAGGACGATGACGAGATCCTTCTCGATGCGCCGCAGGAGATTTTGGAGCAGGCCCTGCCGGCATTCGAACGCGTGGTGGAGCCGGCGGCCGAAGCTGCCGCCGCGGCACCGGCTGAGCTGTCGCAGGCCGAAGACATCGCGGTGCCCGAGCCGGTGGCCGACACGGTTGCGTTCGAACTGCCGCATCATGAACCGGAGCCGCCTCATCAGCCGGTTGCCGAGCACATGCCGGAGCCGGTAGCCGATGCGGCCCATGTTGCGCACGTCATCGATGTGCCTGCCGTGGAAGTGCCATCGGCACCGCAGGCTGACGCCGCACCCGCGTTCTCGCGCGAAGAAATCGCCGCCGTCGACCCGGCTCTGCTGGCCTTGCCCAAGGACGAGCTTGACGCCGACCTGCTGCCGGTGTTCCTCGAAGAAGGCCGCGACATGTTCCCGCAACTGGGCGAGAATTTGCGTGCATGGCAGGGTAATCCGGCCAATTCGTCCGCTGCGATGCAGGTGCTGCGCCTGTTGCACACCCTGAAGGGGAGCGCGCGCATGGCCGGTGCCATGGGCCTGGGCCAGCACATGCATGACATGGAAACGCGTATTGAAATCATGACGCGTTCCGGCACGCCTAACCCGGCCGGACTGGACGAAATGCTGACGCGTTTCGACCAGGGTTCCATGATGTTCGAGGAATTGCAGAATCCGGAGCTGGCGCGGCGCAATGCACAACTGCGCGCAGCAGCCGCAGCGGCGGCGGCACAGCCGCTGGCGGCAGTGGCGGTGGAAATTGCTGCAGAGCAGTTGAGCCAGCCGGGCGCCCCGGTCGAAGTGCCGTCGCTCGTGCCGCTGCAGGCCGGCAACGTGGTGGTGCCAAAATTTGCGCCGGCCAATGCGCCGGTTGCCAAGCCGGCCGCGCAAGCGGCGCCGGTGCCGCTTGTGCGTGTGCGCGCCGACATTCTCGACCGCCTGGTCAATCAGGCCGGTGAAGTGTCGATCTCGCGTTCGCGCATCGAGACCGAAGTCGGCACGCTGCGCCAGTCGCTGACGGAAATGACGGAAAACGTGGCGCGTCTGCGCGACCAGTTGCGCGAGATCGAAATGCAGGCGGAATCGCAGATCAGCTCGCGCATGGCGCACTCGGGCGACCGCGAATTCGACCCGCTCGAGTTCGACCGTTTCACGCGCTTGCAGGAACTGACCCGCATGATGGCCGAGAGCGTCAACGACGTCGGTTCGGTGCAGCAGAACCTGGCGCGCACGGTGGAAAACGCCACCATGGACTTGACCACGCAAAGCCGCCTGACGCGCGACTTGCAGCAAGACCTGATGCGCGTGCGCATGATTCAATTCGCCAGCATCTCGGAGCGTCTGTACCGCGTGGTGCGCCAGGCCTCGAAGGAACTGGACAAGCGCGTCAACCTCGACATCCGCGGCTCCGCTGTGGAAATCGACCGCGGCGTGCTGGAAAAGATGACCGGCCCGTTCGAACACTTGCTGCGTAACGCCATCGTGCACGGCATCGAGACGCGCGACAAGCGCGTCGCCGCGGGCAAGAGCGAAATCGGCGAATTGCTGGTCGAGATCCGGCAGGAAGGTAACGAAGTCGTGATCCAGTTTTCGGACGACGGCGCCGGCCTGAATCTCGAACGCATTCGCAGCAAGGCCCTTGCGCTGGGCCTCGTCAAGGAAGACGAGGAGCAGACGGAAGCCGAAGTCACCGACCTGATCTTCCACTCAGGCTTTTCCACCGCCGACAACGTGACCGAGCTGGCAGGGCGCGGCGTGGGCATGGACGTAGTGCGTTCCGAAGCGGCAGGCCTGGGCGGCCGCGTCGGCGTGGTATCCGAAGCAGGCAAGGGCGCGCACTTCACGATCCACCTGCCCTTGACGCTGGCCGTGACCCAGGTGGTGCTGTTGACCACGGGCGGCAAGACCTATGCCGTGCCTTCGGTGCTGGTCGAGCAGGTCCAGCAATTGAAGACCAATCCGCTGACGGCGGCCTACAACGAAGGCGCCGTGCTGTGGCAAGGCCAGCGCGTGCCGCTGCACTACCTCTCCACGCTTCTGGGCGACCGCGACGCGACGCCGGTGGCGCAGCAATACTCGCCTATCGTGATCCTCAAGAGCGGCAGTGACCGTGTGGCGCTGCACGTCGACGAAATCATCGGCAACCGCGAAGTCGTGGTGAAGAACATCGGGCCGCAACTGGCGCGTATGATCGGCATCGCCGGCGCCACGGTGCTCGGTTCGGGCGACATCGTGCTGATCCTGAACCCGGTGCCGCTGGCCCAGCGTTTCGCCCACGAAAACGTGCGTGCACCGCGCCTGACGCAGGTCGACACGCCGGACAACATGGGGGCCGTCGCCGACTTGGCGCAGGCCCCGGCTGACCCGGCCAAGGCCGAGCCGGTGCAAGGTTTGCGTACCCAGCACATCGTCATGGTGGTCGACGATTCGCTGACGGTGCGCCGCGTGACCCAGCGTCTGCTGGCGCGCGAAGGCTACCAGGTGGTCTTGGCCAAGGACGGCGTCGATGCGCTGGAACAGCTGCAGTCGATCAACCCGGACGTGATGCTGGTCGATATCGAAATGCCGCGCATGGACGGTTTCGACTTGACCCGCAACGTGCGCAGCGACGACCGCACCAAGCATATTCCGATCATCATGATCACCTCGCGTACTGCAACGAAGCACCGCAACTACGCGATGGAGCTTGGCGTCAACGAGTATCTCGGCAAGCCTTACCAGGAAGACGCGCTGTTGAAGTCGATATCGGGCTTCGTCGACAAGGAAACGCCGGTGGTTTGATGCCTTGATGCATCGTCGCCTGGAAAACCCGCTCCGCGTGAGCGGGTTTTTTATGGATTTTCGGTAATCCGGCTGCATCCAAGTGATGCATGCTGGAATGCGCTTGGTTGTTCTCCCTTGCAAAGGGGCATCATGAAATATTTCTGTTTTTCGGTCGTATTGCTGGTGTCGGTCGTGCCGGCCGCATGGCCGGCGCATGCGGCACCGCCACAGTCGACGGTTATCGCGCCTTCCGGCGCGCCGGGATTCCGCAAGTCATCGGGCAACAGGCACGTGGTGACGCATCCTGCCACGCCGGGCGATACCCAGCCGACGCCAGGCGTCGCTGGTTCGCCCGGCGCTGACCCGAACGGAAGCAATGCCGGCCAGGTGCCCAACGGCAACAACGACGCCCGGTATCCCGATGGGAACAACAATGCCCAAAGCCCCAATGGCAGTAACAGCGGATCCAATTCCGCTGGCGGCAGTCCTGGCGTTACCCCGGCCGATGAATAGCGGAGGACTCCCGGCTGACGCAGCGGATGCCCTGCCGTTGCAGGCTGAGGCAAAGCCATCTTGCGGTTTTGTTATTCCCCTGCCGGTACATCGTCGCGCGGACTGCGCACCGGTTCATAGCGCGCCAGCGTCTTTTTGCGCGCCGTATCATGATCGACGACAGGCATTGGATAGTCGCGCCCCAATTCGATCCCGGCAGCCTGCAATTCCAGTGGCTTGGCGCGCCACGGCGCATGGATGGCCCTGGCGTCGAGCCTGGCCAATTGTGGCAGGTAGCGCTTGATGAACTTGCCTTCAGGGTCGAATTTTTCCGATTGCGTGACGGGGTTGAAGATACGGAACCAGGGTTGGGCATCGCAGCCTGAAGACGAGGCCCATTGCCAGCCGCCGTTGTTCGAAGCCAGGTCGAAGTCATTGAGCTTTTCCGCGAAATAAGCTTCGCCGCGGCGCCAGTCGATACCGAGATCCTTGCTCAGGAAACTTGCCGTCACCATGCGCAAGCGGTTGTGCATGTAGCCTGTGCGGTTCAATTGCAGCATGGCGGCATCGACCAAGGGATAGCCGGTTCGGCCTTCGCACCAGGCGGCGAACATGGCGTCGGCTTCCCTGCCGCGCTCCCACAGAATATTGTCGTAGATCGGCTTGAAGGACGACTTGACGACATGGGGATGGTGGAACAGGATCATGGCGTAGAAGTCGCGCCAAATCAGTTCCGACCGCCAGACTTCGGCGCCCCGGCCCGCAGTGCCGGCGCGTAGCGCGCCTTGCGCCAGGCGCAGCAGGGCGCGGATCGATACAGTACCGAAGCGCAGATGCAGCGAGAGGTAGGAAGGCCCTTTGATGGCTGGGTAGTCGCGCGTATCGGCGTAGTCGGCGACGCGCAGAGCAAAGTCTTCGAGCAGGCCGGCGGCGCCTTGCATGCCGCCGGCAATGTTCAGTTCGCTCAGATTGGTTTTTTCGAATCCCAGTTGCGCCAGCGTGGGCACGGTCTCTTCGCCACGCCGCGCCAGGCGGTTGAAATAGGGTTCGGTCGGCAATGCGTCGATACAATCGGGCGCAAGCGCCAATTGTCTGAGCCAGGCATTCTTGTACGGGGTAAATACCGAGAACGGTTTCCCTGCTTGCGACAGCACTTCCTTCTTTTCAAAGATTACCTGATCCTTGAAACCGAAGAATTTGCGCTCTGCGGATTCAAGCGCACGTTCGACGGCGGCATCGCGTGCGATGGCGGCCGGTTCATAGTCGTGGTTGGTAAATACGGCCTCGGCACCAAGTTCCTGCGCCAGGCGCGGAATCTCCGTTTCGGCGCGTGCATGGCGCACGATCATGGCGCCGCCGTGCTTGCGCAATTGCGCATCGAGTTCGGCTAGGCTGTCGCGGATGAATTCGACACGGCGGTCGGCACGCGGCAGCGCATCGAGGATATCGGTATCGAAAATGAAGGTACAGTAGACACGCCGGCTTTGCACCAGTGCATGGTGCAAGGCGGCGTGATCGAAACAGCGCAAATCGCGCCGGAACCAGACCAGGGATGTGTCGAATCGCGTCATCGTTGTATGTGTAAGTTACATGCCAATATAACATCGATTTCCCCCGGGTAACCTGTTGCCTCGCAGGCCGGCCTTCCTTCCGCTACGGGGCAAAGCTGCTAAAATGCAGCCATGGTGAAGCCAAAAAATCCACAAGCACGCACCTCCTCGCCGGAAGCCCGTGACGAGCCCTTTACGCATGTTTCCGATGGCGAGGAACAGGCTGCGGGCGGGCTGAACCTGTCCAATCATTTCCTGATCGCGATGCCGTCGATGCCGGAAGATCCGGTGTTTTCCGGTAGCGTGGTCTACCTGTGCGAACACAATGCCGGGGGCGCGCTCGGCGTCATCATCAACAAGCCGACCGACATGAGCATCGATACCTTGCTCGACCGCATCGACCTTGAACTCGAAATCATGCCTAACGGCGTGCCGCTCGATCGCAAACCCGTGATGTTCGGCGGCCCGGTGCAGATCGAGCGCGGCTTCGTGCTGCATGCGCCGGTGGAGCACT
>DASVYZ010000241.1:0-4709 GCA_036391935.1 Burkholderiaceae bacterium
AGCATATTCCCTTCGACGATGTACGCGCGCTGATCCGCGAGGCCTTGCGCGTACTGAAGCCGGGCGGCTTGCTGATACTGGAAACGCCGAATCCGGAAAACCTGGTGGTCGGTTCCAACCTGTTCTACCAGGATCCGACCCACTTGCGGCCTTTACCGACCGAACTGCTGCGCTTTGCCGTCGAATTCGAAGGTTTTGAACGCCACGTGGTGGCACGACTGCAGGAAGACCCTGCCCTCCTGACGGCGCGCGAGATCGGTTTGTGGAGCGTATTGGAAGGCGCGAGCCCCGACTACGCCGTCGTCGGGCAAAAACCGGCCGACGAACGCTTCCTGCGGGCGTTCAATCCCGCGTTCGGCAAACGTTACGGCTTGATGCTCCCTGCCTTGGCCAGCCGCTATGAAACGCAGGAGCGGCGACGCGGCGAAGACATCAATTTACGCACCCAACATCTCGCCCAAAGCCTCATCGAACAAAGGTCGCGCGAACTGCACCACAAGCTGTCGCAGGCCGAGACCCGCATTGCCCACCTGGAGCAGCGTCTCGATTTCCAGGCAGGGCAATTGCTGCAAATCTTCGAGAGCCCGGCATGGAAGATGACTGCGCCCCTGCGCTGGATTGCCACCCAGACGCGGCTGCTGCGCAAGATGGGCGCGCGCACGCGGTTTGCCATGGCCCGCGCCAAGCTTTCGGGTTTCGCGGCGCACGCTATCGACCGCCGCCCCGGTCTGAGAAAAGCCCTGGTTAAAGCCATCAAGGTCACCGGGCTGTATGGGCTGTTCAAGCCGCTCTATCGGCAGGCAACGGGACAGCGCGTACCCGTCGTCGACCATACCGTGCCGACCCGAATCGACATGAGCGTACGCGCCGATCGCCTCTATCAAGACCTGCGATCGATCGCTTCGCGAGACGAAGGGAAACATTCCTGATGCGCATCGTGATCGACATGCAAGGCGCGCAGAGCGCCAGCCGCGGCCGCGGGATAGGACGCTATACCCTGTCTCTCGTCGAAGGCATCGTGCGCCATCGCGGCGACCATGAAATCATCCTGGCCTTGAACGGCTTGTTCGAGGACACGATCGCGCCGATCCGGGCCCATTTCGCCTCCATGCTGCCGGCGCGGAACATCCGCGTCTGGCATGCGCCGGGGCCGGTACACGAGTGCGAAACCCAGACCAGGGCCAGGCGCGAGGCCGCAGAACTGGTGCGCGAAGCCTTTCTCGCCAGCCTGCGGCCCGACGTGATCCACGTGACGAGCCTGATCGAGGGTTATGTCGACAATGCCGTCACCAGCATAGGCCGCTTCGATACGCATACCCCGGTTTCGGTCAGTTTTTACGACCTGATTCCACTGCTCTATCGCGAGCACTATCTCACGCCCGACCCGCTGTACAACGACTACTACCTGCGCAAGCTCGAGCACATGCGGCGCGCCGACCTGCTTTTGGCGATTTCGGAATCCTCGCGCCGCGAAGCGATCGAGCTGCTGGGTTGCCAGGAAGCGCAAGCGGTCAACGTCTCGACGGCGGCCGATGCGCATTTCCGGCCGCTTGAGATCGGCCCCGCGGAAAAGGAAGCGCTGCTGGCAAAGTACGGCATCTCCAAGCCCTTTATCATGTACACCGGCGCGACCGACAGCCGCAAGAACGTCGAGGGCTTGATCGGCGCCTATGCCATGCTGCCGGAGAACCTGCGCAACCGCCATCAATTGCTGATCGTCAGCCATTTGTATGGCGGTGAACGCGGGCGCCTGCAAGCGCTGGCCGACGCGCGCTACCTGTTGCCGGGCGACCTGGTGCTGCCTGGCTTCGCCCCCGACGAAGATCTCGTCAAGCTATACAACCTCTGCGCCGTGTTCGTCATGCCATCCTGGCACGAGGGGTTCGGGCTGCCGGTACTCGAAGCCATGTCCTGCGGCCGGGCCGCGATTGCCTCGGACGCGAGCAGCCTGCCCGAAGTCGTGGGCCGTGCCGATGCCCTGTTCGATGCCCGGAGCGAACGGGCCATCGCCGACAAAATCGTGGAAGCGCTCACCAACGATGCCTGGCGCAAGGAGCTGGAAGCGCACGGGCTCGAGCGCGCCAAGATGTTTTCCTGGGATGCGAGCGCCCGGCGCGCGATCGCCGCATTTGAAGACTTGCATGCAAGGCATGGTCGAGCGCAGCAAAAAGCCGCGCCGGCCGCAAAGAAGACGCTGGCCTACGTCTCCCCCCTACCGCCCGAGCGCACCGGCATCGCCAACTACAGTGTCGAACTGCTGCCCGCCTTGCGCAAGCATTACGACATCACGCTGATCGTCGACCAGGACAGGCTCGACCTGCCATCCGATCTTGCCGACCTGCCCTGGCAAGGGCCGCAATGGTTGGCCCGGCATGCGGGAAGTTTTGACCGCATTCTTTATCAGGTAGGCAACAGCCCGTTCCACAGCCACATGCCGGAGCTCATGCGGCGCCATGCCGGGGTCCTGGTGATGCACGATTTTTTCAACAGCAGCATGCTGGCAGCCGACGAATTGGAACTGCGCCGGCCGCATTGCTGGAGCGATGCGCTGTACCACTCCCACGGGTATCCGGCGCTGGCAGTGCGCTACCATGAAAATGGCGGGAATGGCGTCGCGGAAGCCAAGGACCGCTTCCCTTGCAACCTTTCTCTTCTTCAAGATGCCGCCGGCGTCATCGTGCACTCGGCGCATTCGATGCGGCTGGCGCAGGAATGGTATGGCGCTCAGGCCGACGCGGACTGGGCCGCCATCCCGCACCTGCGCGTGGCCACGCCGATTCCCGACCGCGCCGCCATGCGCCGCGCCGCACGCGAACAGCTCGGATTGATGCAGGACCGTTTCCTGGTTTGCAGTTTCGGCTTCATTGCCCCGACCAAGCTGACGCACCGGCTACTCGACGCCTGGATGCAATCGGCGCTGTGTGGCGACCGCGAATGCGAGCTGGTACTGGTCGGCGAAAACCATGGCGGCGACTATGGCGCGCAACTGAGCAGGCGCATCGAGCAAAGCGGCGCCCGCGACCGCATCCGCATCGCCGGCTGGACCGAGATGCGCGACTACGAGCTTTACCTGCAGGCGGCCGACATCGGCGTGCAGTTACGCAGCACCAGCCGCGGCGAAACCTCGGGCGCGGTGCTCGATTGCATGAACCACGCTTTGCCGACCATCGTAAACGCGCACGGCAGCATGGCGGACTTGCCCGAAGGGGCGGTTTGGAAACTGGCTGACGATTTCGCCGACGCCGACCTGGTCGCCGCGCTCGAGACACTGCGGCGCGACGAGGACAGGCGCAATGCATTCGCACGCGAGGCACGCCGGCAAATCACGACCACGCACGATCCGGCGCATTGCGCACAACTCTACGCCGATGCCATCGAGCGCTTCCATCCGCAAGCGGCGCATGGAACGGCAGCATTGATTCAACGCCTCGGCGAAGACGGCATCAAAGCGGAGAGCGAGCTGCGCCGCCTGGCAAATGCCGTCGCGGCATCGATCATGCCGCAACCGCGCATTCCACAATTGATGATCGATGTCTCAACCATTTGCAAGGCCGACCTGCAGACCGGCATAGAACGCGTGGTGCGGGCGCAATTGTCGGCACTGCTCGATCGCGTGACACCGGCCTATCGGGTCGAGCCGGTTTACCTGCATACCGAAGACGGGGCGCCGCACTACCGTTATGCGCGGCGCTACACGCACGGCTTGCTCGGCATTCCGGACATTGCGCAAGACAGCGCGGTCGAAGTAACGCCGGGCGACGTATTCTACGGTGCGGACTTCTGCCCTGCCGACGTGATCAAGGCGGCTGAGGCAGGCATCTACCGGCATTGGCGCGAAGCGGGTGCAAGCGTGCAGTTCCTGATCCACGACATCCTGCCTGTGACGCGGCCGGAATTCTTTCCCGAGGGCGCGGGCGACACGCATGCGGCATGGCTGCGCGCAATCGCCGCGGAAGCCGACGGCCTGATCGGCATTTCGCAAGCCGTGGCCGACGATACGCAAGCCTGGCTGCGCGCCAATGGCGCGCCGGCGAATCCGGCATTTGCGGTCTTGCATCACGGCGCCGACCTCGACCGCTCCTTCCCTTCGGCCGGCTTGCCAGACGATGCCGCCCAAACACTCCAAGCATTGCGCGGCGGCGACAGCTTCCTGATGGTCGGCACGATCGAACCGCGCAAAGGGCATCTGCAGGCGATCGAGGCGTTCGAAGCCTTGTGGCGCGATGGCAGCGATGCCAGGCTGGTCATCGTCGGCCGCGAGGGCTGGACCGCGCTGGCGCCGGCGCAGCGCCGCAACATCCCGCGCACCATGGAGAAACTGCGGCACCACCCTGAATTGGGCAAGCGCTTGATCTGGATGTCCGACATCAGCGATCAATACCTGGAACAGGTCTATCAAGCCGCATCTTGCCTGTTGTTCGCCAGCGAGGCAGAGGGCTTCGGCCTGCCGCTGATCGAGGCGGCGCGCCATGGCAAGCCCATCGTGGTACGCGACATCGCCGTGTTCCGCGAGATCGCGGGCGAACATGCGCATTATTTCGCGGGGCAGACGCCGGCAGCACTGGCGCAGGCGCTCAAGGACTGGATTGCCTTGAACGACGCCGGCAAGGCGCCCGCGTCGTCAGGACTGGCATGGAATACCTGGCGGCAAAATGCCGACCGGCTATTGCAATTGCTTGGACTTTAGAGCCTGTTTATGATCTGTTTGG
>DASVYZ010000242.1:0-3301 GCA_036391935.1 Burkholderiaceae bacterium
CAAGGTTCGCTCCCGGAGTCAGTTCATCTTGTTTGCCAGCGCCAGCGTGCTATCGACCAGGGCATCGATCTCGGCGCGGCCGGTGCGGTGGTTGACGATGGCGGCACGTATTGCCAGGCGCCCGTTGACAAGGGTGGTCGAGGGCGCCGCCTTGCCCGATTCCTGTATCGCCACGGCAAGATCGGCATTGAAACGATCCAGCCTCGCCTCATCCATGCCCGCCGTGCCGCGATGGCGGAAGCACACTATGTTGAGTGCCACCGGAGCCAGTAGTTCCAGTTGTTCGCTGGCTTCGACTCTTTGTTTCAAATATTGCGCCAAGGCACAGGTATTCGAGATGACCTGGCCCAATTTTTCGGTGCCGTAGACTTGCAAGGCAAACCAGGCCTTGAGCGCACGGAAGCCGCGCGACAAATCCGGGCCGAAATCGCAAGGCCAGGGCGAACCGCCGGCGATGCCGCGCACTTCGCGCCGCAGGTAAGAGACGGGCGAGGAAAACGTGGCTTGATGCAAGGCGCCGTCGCGCACCAGGATGAAACCGGCGTCGTATTGCACCTGACCCCATTTATGGAAGTCGAATGCCACCGAATTGGCGCGTTCGATGCCTGCCAGGCGCGGTGCGATATCGGGCGAAAGCATGCCGAGTGCCCCGAAAGCGCCGTCAACGTGAAACCAGAGCTGTTCGCGCACGGCGAGATCGGCAATCGCGGTCAAGGGATCGATTGCCCCCACGTCGACCGACCCGGCGGTCGCGGCGATGAAGAAAGGCTGCAATCCGGCTGCGCGGTCTTTCGCTATTGCGTCTTCGAGCCGCCCCATGTCGATTTCGAAGGCCGCATTCATCGGGATCACGCGCAGGGCGGCGGTACCGAGGCCCGACAGGTCCATCGCCTGCGCGATGCAGCCATGTGCGCCGGCCGAAGTATAGGCAACCAGTTTGCTGCCATTGGCGGCAATGCCTTCCTTGCGCACTGCCGTGCCCAGCATGGCAACGCGTGCAACCCAGACTGCGATCAGGTTGGCCATCGACGTGCCGGTGACGAACAAGCCGCTCGCTTCCTCGGAAAAGCCGAGCAGCTCGCTCACCCATTGCACCACCTGGCGCTCCACGTCGATCGGAATCTGGTTGCGCCCGCCGACGTTGGCATTGAGGCCGGCGGCCAGCATCTCGGCCAGCATGCCGACGGCGCTGCCGCCGCCTTGCACCCAGCCCATGAAGCCCGGGTGACTGTTGCCGACGCCATAGGGCAGGATGTCATTCATGAAGCGTGCGTGGGCCGCTTCCAGGGAACCGGGCCCGCGCGGCAAGTCGGCCTGGAAGCCGGAGCGGACCGCATCGGGTATCGGTTGCCACACCGGGCGATTGCGCAAGCCGGAGACATAATCGATCATGTCGTCAAGCATGCGATGGCCTTGCCGGCGCAATTCCTGCCAATCTTCGGGGTCGAGCGAATTCTGCTCGGTACGGTGCAATTCGGGGTTCATGTCGGCTTGAGGTTCGGTTTATCAGCCGTCAGGATAAACCAAACCTCGCTCGGTTCTCTTTCAATTGGCGGCGACCACGCGGTTTTTGCCGGCGCGCTTGGCTTTATAGAGGGCTTCGTCGGCGCGTTTGACCATGCTGGCCTGGTCTTCGCCTTCGGCGCGCAGGGCAACGCCGGCGGAAAACGTGATCAAAAGGCGCTCGTTGTTGTGCATGAAGATGCGTTTTGTCAATTCGCGCTGTACGCGCGTGACGGTCTGCATGGCGTCTTCCATGCTGGTGTCGGGCAGCACGATCATGAATTCCTCGCCGCCGAAACGCGCGATGACGTCCATCGTGCGCAGCGTATCCTTGATTACGCGCACCAGGTGGATCAGCGCTTCGTCGCCCGCCGAATGGCCGTAGGTATCGTTGAGCTTCTTGAAGTCGTCCAGGTCGAGCATGGCGATGCACAGCGGCACCTTGCGCCGCTCGGAACGGGCGATTTCGCGCTCGAACACGTCGTCCAGGCCGCGCCGGTTCAGGCTGCCGGTCAACTGGTCTTCGCGCACCAGTTCGCTCATCTGCTCGAGTTTCGATTCGAGTTCCTGGATCTTGGCTTCGGCGTCCTGCACTTCCTGGCGCGCGTGGATCATCTGGTCGCGCGAGCGCAAGGCTTCGGTCTGCGCGATCTTGGTGTCGCGCATGACGTCTTCGAGCACCTTGTTCAATTCCTTGATGTCCTTGGCCTGGCTGATCTTATGGGCGTAGACATCCATCTTTTCGTGGAAATCGCCGGTTGTCGTGGCCACCGCGCTCAAGCGGTCGATGAAGGTGATCACCATGTTCTTGACGGTAACCTTGGCCTCGTTCAGGCTGCCCTTCAACACGCCTTGCTTATAGATCACTTCCTTCAGGCTGCGCGTGGCGTCTTTCAGCGCGGCGTGGCTGATCGGGCCATCCAGCAGGTTCTGCACCGTGGCGATCTGGCCGGCAAGCCAGGTGTCGTTCTCTGCCAGTTCGCCGACGTTCTCCAGCAGCAGCTTGAACAGGCGCAGCAGCAATTCCTGCTGTTCCGCCAATTCGCCGCTGCGCAATTCGATCTTGAAATAAAGCTGCTTCAAGCCCGCCGAGGCGTTGTTCAACATCGGCACCGTCCTGGCTTCCTTGATCGCGCCGCCGAGCTTTTCCGCTTCTTCGGCCAGGTCGGGAGCGCCTTGCAGCAGCGAAGCGATGGCAAATGTCAATGCGCGGGAAAGCATGTCGCGCATCAATTGCGTCTGCTGGTCGTCGGTCAGGGGCGGTCCGGCGGGAATGGGGGCCGGCGGCTTGGCCGGGGGAGGCGGTGCGGCCTGGAACTTTTCCACGAGCAATGTCAGTTGCTTGCCGTACTCCTGCCAATCCTGCGCCTTGGCAGCGGCTTGCAGGCGCCGTCCATACAAGCCCGTTTCACCGGGCATGCTGACGATGAAGCTGGCGAAGGCTTCCAGCGTCTTGTCGGGTTCGCGCTCCTCGGCACCGCCGGCAATTTCGAAATAGATCTGGCGATAGGCGTCCGGCGTCGGCGCGATGCGGCGCACTGCGAGCTGCTTGAAAGCCTCGCGGGCGATGTCTGCGGGGTTTTGTTGCGGTTTATCACGCATGGCGACGCTTACCACCTCATGGACTATCCATCAATGTCAGTATGGTATTGCATTGCGTCAACCCGCAATGGAACGATTAGGGGCAGGAAAGTGTCCCTACTTTATGGGTTAAGGGAGAAAATATCAACTTAATAAGTAGGAAAAGAAGCCATTCGCCGGCCTTGAATGAAGGGGTTGTCCAAGAAGATTTCCATGA